>NZ_LWGJ01000882.1:0-484 GCF_001635845.1 Oleiphilus sp. HI0132
CATTTCAGCATTAGTCGCATTATGCTTGAAATACTCACCGAATTTATCAATATAACCAACTGAACGATGAGTAGGATACACCTTCATTTTATAAGTAGAGTATCGCTCCAGGGTCTTCTTCTGACCATCAGACAACTTATCTGCATACTGAGCCATATTGTCTTTAGTAATCGTGAACAAGACCTGATCCGAAGCAAAAGGATCCGGATAAGGTTCACCCACCTTATAATCAGCAGGTGCTTCTACACCACCCGTCCACTCAGGAATTGTTCCATCTGCATTCCCTGCTTTTTCTGCACCAATTGGCGTTAATTCATTCCCTAATTTCGCCGTTTCTTCTGGTGATACTTTTGCCATGACATTTGCCGCACTAAAGCTTGCAGCAACAACACCAATGGCACACAAAGTTTTTATCATTTTCATTTAGACTACCTCGTTAAACCAAGCCAATGGGTTATTAGAATGAGTACGAAACACTAAGCGC
>NZ_LWGJ01000883.1:0-354 GCF_001635845.1 Oleiphilus sp. HI0132
TCAAACTCCAAGGTAATATCTTGCTCTAACAAACGCTTACTTAAGCCTTTCAATTGAATCTGCGCTATACCCTGAATTTGCTGGGCTCCCAAAGCATGGAAGACCACTACTTCGTCAATGCGGTTGATAAACTCCGGCCTAAAATGAGCCGATACAGAATCCATGACAGCATTCTTTATCTGATCATAACCCGCACCTTCCATTCCCATAGCCTGGATAACATCAGAACCCAAATTAGACGTCATGATAATAACCGTATTCCTGAAATCGACAGTACGACCTTGACCATCAGTTAAACGACCATCTTCCAATACCTGAAGCAAGATATTGAACACATCCGGGTGTGCCTTCTCC
>NZ_LWGJ01000884.1:0-877 GCF_001635845.1 Oleiphilus sp. HI0132
CTATAGCACTAAACTCAGGATTTCTCGATGGCCCAGATTCTTAAGATTGATGCTGCATTTTCAACAGACGCCGGTATAAAACCGATCAATGAAGACTCGGCTGGCGTAAAGGTTCCAGAAGATAGCTATCTGCTTAACAATAAAGGTTGTGCACTCGTCGTTGCCGACGGTGTTTCATCAGCTGAAGCGGGGCGCGAAGCAAGCCATACGGCTGTTGAACGTTTTATTGAGGAATATTTCCAGACGCCTGACACCTGGTCAGTCAGTAAGTGCGGAGAGCAGATTCTATCAACGATTAACCTCAAGCTTTTTCGTAAGAGTCACGAGTTCTCGTCTGATACTAAAGGTTACTTATCTACATTCAGCTCCATCGTCATCAAAGGTCGTACCGCGCACTTTTTTCATGTTGGCGATAGTCGAATATTTTTGCTGAGAGAAGGCGAATTCGCCCAATGTACTACTGATCATGTCGCTTCTTTAGGCGGCGGTAAAACTTTTCTTACTCGCGCCATCGGTATGGATAATCGCTTGCACCTCGATTATGGGCGAATTCCTCTTGAAGCCGGTGATCGCTTATTGCTGTGTAGTGATGGTGTACATGACTTTATCGAGGAAGCGAGAATAATCGAAACGCTGGCGATGGACCAGCCGGCTGAGTTTATCGCGGACAAATTTCTAGATTTGGCACGAGAAGGCGAAACCGATGACAATATCAGTGCCGTTGTGGGTATTGTTGAACAGCTGCCTTTCGAAAACCTTGATGATTATAGTGCGAAACTGACACGCCTACCTTTCCCGCCAGCTTTAGAAAAGGGTATGAAACTGGATGGTTTTGTCGTCCAAAAAGAGTTATTTGCTTCGAGTCGAAGCCAGTTGT
>NZ_LWGJ01000885.1:0-594 GCF_001635845.1 Oleiphilus sp. HI0132
TTCCAGAAACCGAATCGCAAGGCAGGGTTCATACTTCGGCTTGTACGGTGGCTGTGATGCCGGAAATTGATGCTGTGGATGAGATCGAAATCAATAAGGCTGACTTGCGTATCGATACCTTCCGGGCTTCGGGCGCCGGTGGTCAGCACGTCAACAAAACGGATTCGGCTATTCGTATTACCCACTTGCCAACAGGTGTGGTAGTTGAGTGTCAGGACGAACGATCACAGCATAAGAATAAGGCTCGCGCTCTATCTTTGTTGCAATCGAGGCTACTGACGGCTGAACAGGAAGCGCATGCTCAAGAACAATCAGATCAACGAAAAAGTCTCGTAGGTAGTGGTGACCGTTCTGAGCGAATCAGAACCTATAACTTTCCTCAAGGTCGCATGACTGATCATCGAATTAATTTGACGCTCTATAAGCTAGCTGAAGTTATGGAAGGTGATTTGGACCAGGTGTTACAGCCTTTATTGCAAGAGCATCAGGCTGAATTACTCACTTCTATGGGTGAGTAATAAGTAGATATAGCTTATTGGAGTTTGATATGAGCCATCAACTGACTATTTCAGAGGCGATGGCAAAATCCCTCGA
>NZ_LWGJ01000886.1:0-881 GCF_001635845.1 Oleiphilus sp. HI0132
GCCATCTATCAAGCGCATGTGATGAAGTACTTACATAGTCGAGAGCTTACTGATAAAAGCAATCGAAAAGTCTGGTGATTTGTAGGCGATGGCGAGACAGATGAGCCTGAGACGCTTGGCTCCATAGCTCTAGCGGGGCGAGAAAAACTCGATAACCTGATATTTGTCGTGAACTGTAACCGTCAAAGGTTGGATGGGCCTGTTAGAGGAAACGGTAAAATTATTCAAGAACTTGAAGGGGTATTCCGCGGCGCAGGGTGGAATGTTATCAAGGTTATTTGGGGACGGATGTGGGACCCTCTGTTTGATCAAGATACTGATGGCTCGATGCAGCGCGCGATGGATGAAGTGGTTGATGGCGAGATGCAAAACTTTAAGTCAAATGGTGCGGCTTATACGAGGAAGCACTTCTTTGGTCGCTATCCGGAGCTTGCCAAGTTAGCTGAGCAATTGAGTGATCGGGATATTGAGCAACTTAATCGTGGCGGGCATGATCCTTACAAGGTTTATGCTGCGTATCATAAGGCGGTTAATCATAAAGGTCAGCCGACCGTTATTCTGGCGCACACGATCAAAGGTTATGGCTTTGGTAAGGTTGGTGAAGGAACAAACAGTACTCACTCGCTGAAGAAACTTGATGTCGAAACACTTAAGGCATTCCGTGACCGGTTTGGGGTGCCTGTCAGCGATGACGATATAGAATCAATCCCTTACTATCAGCCATCAGCAGACAGCCCTGAAGCTGTCTATATGAAAAAACGCCGAGAGGAACTAGGTGGATTCTATCCAAAACGGCGTGCCCAGAGTCAGCCTTTGGTGACGCCTGACTTGAGTTTTTTCAAGAATCAACTAGAGGGCAGTGGTGAGAGAGAAATCTCAAC
>NZ_LWGJ01000887.1:0-344 GCF_001635845.1 Oleiphilus sp. HI0132
ACTTTAGCTGCACGCCCAGCACCACTGGTGCCTGTTTTAGCATCTGCAATGAGACGATCCGCCTGGACTAAGCCTTGCTCAACTAAAGGTAAAAAGCCCAACTGAATAACCGTAGGAAAACACCCAGGGCAAGCAACTAATTTGGCATCTTTAATTTGTTCACGATAGATTTCAGGCAGGCCATATGCAGCCTGAGGAATTAATTCAGGGCAGGCATGCTTCTGGTCATACCAACTTTCCCATACATCTACATCTTTCAAACGAAAGTCACCTGAAAGATCAATGGTACGCAAGCCGGAATCTATAAATTCAGACATCATTGACTGAGCCACACCGTGTGGCGT
>NZ_LWGJ01000888.1:0-1000 GCF_001635845.1 Oleiphilus sp. HI0132
GACAACCTACGCTAAGCCACTGTAAATATTGGACTTTGACAGTACTTGACTGTAATTGAATGAATCTGACTGAAATGAGTATGGTGCCCGGGGCCGGAATCGAACCGGCACGTCCCGAAGGACGACAGATTTTAAGTCTGTTGCGTCTACCAATTTCGCCACCCGGGCTTTGGGGGCTTTTACATTTAACACCAAAGGGATGCTAAATGGAGGCGCGAGCCGGAGTCGAACCGGCCTACGTGGATTTGCAATCCAGTGCATAACCGCTTTGCTATCGCGCCTTTAAACTTGTACTAAACAAGAGCTTCAAATTCTACCATAGGATTGCAGCAATCCAGTGCACTCTTGTTAATCGGGCAGAGCCCTAAGCGCTTTGCTATCGCGCCTTTAAACTTGTACTAAACAAGAGCTTCAAATTCTACCNTAGGATTGCAGCAATCCAGTGCACTCTTGTTAATCGGGCAGAGCCCTAAGCGCTTTGCTATCGCGCCTTTAAACTTGTACTAAACAAGAGCTTCAAATTCTACCGTAGGATTGCAGCAATCCAGTGCACTCTTGTTAATCGGGCAGAGCCCTAAGCGCTTTGCTATCGCGCCTTTAAACTACACCGTAAACTATATCGATAAATCTTTATAGTCCACTAACAAAAAACCTCGGATAAATCCGAGGTTTTTTAGAANTTGGAGCGGGAAACGAGATTCGAACTCGCGACCCCAACCTTGGCAAGGTTGTGCTCTACCAGCTGAGCTATTCCCGCAGATCACTTCATATTTCATTGCAACACTCTAGTAAAAAACAACTTTTCGTTGCCTGTGTTGCTGAAGTGGCGCATATATTAACGGATTCGATTTAAGAGTCAAGCAATGTTTAAGAGAATAATTCACTTTTTTTCAGCTATCTATTTTCCGAGAAGCAGATCGATTATTTTTTATACCAAAGCAGTAATACTTACTCCGCTTCTAACTCTCTTCAGAGAATAAGTGCTCCCACGATGCTGTGA
>NZ_LWGJ01000889.1:0-450 GCF_001635845.1 Oleiphilus sp. HI0132
GGGTCAATTAACAGTGCGCGTTCTTTTTGAGAGAGCCCTGTATTTGAGATAACAGCTCTAGTCATACGACACCACCTTATTCATAAATTCAGACACAACTAAGTATGAAATACTCATTCCCTTCTGGCATAGNTCTGATAAATATTAAATGGTAAAAAATAGAGGGTATAAAAAGGAGCGAGCCTGTCAAAAGTACAGGCTCGCAATCAAGTCCTAGCTAAACCTAGCTAACCTCGATCATTTGAACAGTGCCATCAGGTAATACTTCATGCATATGACCTTTAGGCTCATCCAAGAACTGAACCAGAGCCAAGCAAGCCACCGCAGCACCTGCAATCACCATAAAGAAGGTCGATGCATCAACAAAAGAATAGACCGTCAGGAAGGTCACGCCACCCACGTTGCCATAGGCGCCAACCATACCTGCAATTTGGCCAGTCATACGACGCT
>NZ_LWGJ01000890.1:0-7968 GCF_001635845.1 Oleiphilus sp. HI0132
GCAAGCGTTTTTCCAGTGCCGGTGCCTGCCTCGACAACACATACTGCTGGGTCGGACTTTCGTGCACCCTGATCATCTTCTTTAATGCTGCCTAAATATTTTGCTATCTCGGCAATCATTACTCTTTGCCCATATCGCGGGCGGAATCCTTCCCTAGAAGTAAACTTGCGATAAGTGGACTGTATGAGTTGTTTTTGACTGTCTGTAAGCATTGGTTAAATAAATAACTATTTTTTAGGCGATTAATAAGGAGAGAATAAAAATATTTCGTTTTACAAAGGCGCGTCCAGCCGCTTGCGCAATTCCTTACGGTAGTTTCTAGGCGAAACCTTCATAAGTTTCTTAAAGACGCGCGAAAAATAAAGCGCATCATCATACCCGAGTTGGTAAGCAATATCAGAAATACTTATGTTTGTTTGCTCAAGTAAAGAACATGCCTGCTCGATCTTCATGTTCGAAAAGTGTTTTAGCGGTGAAATACCAGTCAACTCATGATAGCGCCTGGAGAAGTGGTATTTAGAAACACAGCTAACATCTGCAAGATCAGCAAGACTTAGTGACTTGCCAATATTTTGTTGCATAAAATCCTGTGTCTTTTCGACACTTATACCACCATACTTTTTTGCATCTTCCATCACTGTATGTGCTGTTGAAATCAAAAGATGGCTCAAGAGGCTACTAACGTAGATATAAGAATCCAGGGTAAAACTCGAGCGAGCAATACCAATGAGCTCCCGAAAGCGAGCTAATGTCTGAACGTCATGAGCTTTAACAACTGAGGTATCAGATGCCTTAAATAAATAGCGGTAATAACTATCAGCAAGGTCACCACGAAAATGAAACCAGAAAACTGTCCAGGGTGTTTCAGGGTCAGAGCGGTATTGGTGGGCTGTTTCAGGCGGTAAAATAAACAGGTCCCCTTGGTGAATCTCCCCCTTGTAGTGACTCGTACTTAGATAACCCTGCCCTTCAGCACAATAAATAAGAATATAGTCGTCATGCGCAATTCTCTCCATCTCATGCTTTGCTGCGCTGGGGTAATAACCAATCGACGAAGCAAAGATTTGGCGAGCTATTGGATGAAGCGCGAGCTGTTGCAGAATATGCTTTGGCACACGAATTCGCGTTGCCTGCCTATCCGACAGAGGCCAGTTAGAGGGTTCGCTCATATATAACACTCAGTCAAAAAGCAATATAATCCATATCGATCGCAATTTAGTCAATGACTCTATGCATAATTGTTAGTAGAGTGGCTATCAAATATAAAACATTAGAAATATAAGTTTTACTCGTCTACGACCTTCATTAGCATTCTAAATACTGCATAAAGAATAATAAGGACTCCAATCATGCCTCATCAAGTTCCACTCTTAATCAATGGCGAATTTGTTCACAGTGAAAGCGTGCAAAAACAAAACGTTCTTAACCCCGCGACACAAGAGGTACTTGCAGAGGTCTCATTCGCCACGAAAGGCGAAATTGATCGCGCCGTTGAAGGCGCCAAAGCCGCATTCTTAGAGTGGAAAGAAACCCCTGTCAGTGAGCGCGCTCGCTTGATGCTACGTTACCAGTATTTGTTAAAGGAACATCAGCGTGAGATTGCCGAGATTCTTGCTAAAGACACGGGTAAAAATATTGAAGATGCTATGGGTGATGTATGGCGCGGTATTGAAGTTGTCGAGCATGCTTGCAACATTCCTTCCCTGTTAATGGGTGAGACTGTCGAAAATGTTGCTAAGGGCGTAGATACCTATAGCCTGACCCAGCCGCTTGGTGTGACGCTCGGTATTACCCCGTTTAACTTTCCGGCAATGATTCCGCTTTGGATGTTCCCTATGGCAACAGCCTGTGGAAACGCCATGATCCTTAAGCCCTCTGAGCAAGTTCCCTTAGCGACTGTTCGTTTATTAGAGCTATTCCAGGAAGCCGGGGCACCCAAAGGTCTGGTGCAAATGATTCATGGTGGCAAAGACCAGGTTCACCAACTTATTAAACATCCTGATATTCTGGCGACCTCATTTGTTGGTTCAGTACCTGTTGCCAAAGATGTGTATCTAACAACCACTCGCGAGATGAAGCGTGCTCAATGCTTTGCCGGTGCGAAAAATCACATGGTCGTACTACCTGATGCCGACAAAGACACCGTCATGAACGCATTAGTCGGCGCTACGGTTGGCGCTGCCGGACAACGCTGCATGGCAATTAGCGTGATTGTTTTTGTTGGCGAAACAATCGTCTGGGCAGATGAGCTCGCTGAACGCCTAAAAGCGGTTAAGCCCGGCACTTGGGACTCACCTGATTCAGCTTATGGGCCTTTGATTAGTCCTCAGGCTGTAGAGCGTGTTTCAGGCTTGATTCAAAAAGGAATAGATCAAGGTGCTAACTGCTTGATAGATGGTCGAAACATTGTTGTAGAAGGTTACCCTAATGGCAACTGGTTAGGCCCTACACTCTTCACCGGCGTTTCGACTGAGATGGACATATACCAGGAAGAAATTTTCGGGCCAGTTGTGTCATGCATGAACGTTGAAACGCTTGAAGATGCAATCAATTTGGTTAACAGTAACCCCTACGGCAACGGTACCTCAATATTTACCCAATCTGGCGTTAGTGCACGAAAATATCAGCACGAAATAGAAGTTGGTCAAGTTGGTATTAACCTGCCCATTCCCGTTCCGCTACCTTTCTTTTCATTTACTGGTTGGAAAGGCTCGTTTATGGGGGATTTACATGCTTACGGAAAGCAGGCAGTCCGCTTTTATACTGAGACAAAAACAATTACAGCAAGCTGGAAATCATCTCCTGCGCAAGCACCCAACATGTCGATTAGCTTAAAGTAGACAGATTAATTTATAAGGCCACCTAAAGTATTATATTTTATGAATTACGACTTAAACGAAGATCAGCTCGCTTTCCAGGAAACAGCAAAACGTTTCGCAGAGACAGAACTTGCACCTCAGGCTAGTATATGGGACGCAGCCTGCGAGTTCCCGAAGCAAGCCTTTGTCGAAGCAGGTAAACTTGGGTTTATGGCCATGTACGTGCCAGAGGCTGATAAAGGTATTGGTCTGTCGCGATTAGACAGCTCCATTATTATGGAAGAACTAGCGTCCGGCTGCACCTCTACCGCTGCGTTTATTAGCATCCATAATATGGCGTTTAATATGCTCGCTCGCTATGGGCGTAAGTCTCTGGTAGATCAGTGGTCAGAAGCGCTAGCATCAGGGCGTAAACTCGTCAGTTATTGTCTGACTGAACCGGGAGCCGGGTCTGACGCTGCCTCACTAACGACCAGTGGAAAACTCGAAGGCGATCACTATATCGTTAATGGTTGTAAAGCCTTCATATCCGGCGCTGGCGATACTGACCTTTTAGTCACAATGCTTAGAACTGGCGAGGCAGGCCCAAAAGGTATTACTTGCCTTGCCATACCCGCTACAAGTGAAGGTATCAGTTTTGGTAAGAAAGAAGAAAAGCTCGGATGGAGCAATCAACCGACCCGCTTGATTCATTTTGAGAATGTACGCGTACCCAAAGAAAACCTTTTGGCACATGAAGGTGACGGTTTCAAGTTGGCGATGGAAGGCCTAGATGGCGGCCGAATCAATATTGCTGCCTGCTCAGTCGGTACTGCGCGCGCGAGCCTGCGACAGAGTATTAGCTATGTTAAGGAGCGCAAGCAATTCAATCAGACGATTGCCGATTTTCAAGCCACCCAGTTCAAACTGTCTGATATGCTGACAGAGCTTGTAGCCTCTCGCCAGATGATCCGCCTAGCCGCATTTAAACTCGACCAAGGTGCAGCCGATAAATCGGTTCATTGCGCGATGGCTAAACGCCTAGCGACTGATCTCGGTTTTAAGATTTGCGATGAAGCCCTACAATTGCACGGTGGTTACGGCTATATCAAGGAATACCCTATCGAACGTTACTTTAGAGATACGCGCGTGCATCGTATTCTCGAAGGTACTAACGAAGTAATGCGCTTAATCATTGCTAGAGCCTTGTTATCTGATGAAAACTTCCAGCTTCTCGGATAAGCTAGTAGGCAAGCTTCGCGCATTCCAATCTTCTGAAAAAGGAAAGAACACCCGCTATGACACAAGAAAATCAGACTATTTCCCCTAGTGACAAAATTATTGTTACTGTCGATGGTCATATTGCTAAAATTACTATCAACAATCCACCTGCAAATACCTGGGACTTGGAAAGCCTTGGCGCGCTTTCAAGCGTCATCGTAAAACTCAATGCAATGAGCGGAATAAGTGCCTTAGTCATACACGGGCAAGGCGAAAAGTTTTTCTCTGCTGGTGCAGACCTTAAGCAGTTTAGTAGCGGCGACAAGATACTTTCAAAAGATGTTGCACACCGTTTTGGCGAAGCATTTGAAGCCCTTGCAAGTTTTAAGGGTGTATCCATCGCGGCTATCAATGGTTACGCGATGGGTGGAGGTCTTGAGTGTGCACTTGCCTGTGATATCCGTATCGTCGAAGAACAGGCTCAGGTTGCACTGCCTGAAGCAGGTGTTGGTCTTTTACCATGCGCTGGTGGCACACAGCGGTTGAGTTGGTTAATTGGCGAAGCGTGGGCAAGTAAAATGATCTTGCTCGGGCAGAGAATGGATGCCGAAACAGCCGTTCAAACCGGATTAGCACTAGAAAGTGTACCGAAAGGCGAGGCCTTATCAAGCGCCATGAACTATGCACAGTCTGCAAGTAAGCAAAGCCCCGATGCTTTGTTTGCCTGTAAAAAGCTTTTAAGTACAGCTCGAGAAAACGCCATATCGCTTTCACTTCAGCATGAGCGCACCGAATTCATTAATCTAATTGGTGGTGACAACCAACTTGAAGGCACTAATTCGTTTCTCGAGAAACGCTCTCCAGAGTGGAAAAAGTAAATGAATAAATCATCACAAGCAACTGAGACTGTCGAAACAACAGCGTCCGAAGAAGTGCTAGTCGAAGTACTTGCTGCTAAAAATGGCAGTGTGGGAGTTTTAACACTCAACTCCGAAAAGACGCTAAACGCCCTATCGCTTCAAATGGTCCGTTTACTCACGCAGTCACTAAAAGATTGGGCAAGTAACGATGATATTCAAGCTGTAATTTTAAAGGGGCAAGGCAGCAAAGCCTTTTGCGCTGGCGGCGATGTCCAAGCACTTTATCGCTCTGCGATAGCACAACAAGACGGTGCTTGTATCGATGCAGAACAGTTCTTTTTTGAGGAATATCAACTCAATTATCTTATTCATACTTATTACAAACCGATCATTTGTATTGGGCATGGCTTTGTCATGGGTGGTGGTTTAGGTTTACTCGCTGGCGCCAGTCATCGAGTTATCACCGACACCACTAAACTGGCTATGCCCGAGATAACTATTGGTCTGTTCCCTGATGTAGGTGGAACACAATTTCTTAATCAGGTTCCCTATAATCTAGGATATTTTCTGGCGTTAACGGGCGTAGCTATTAATGCAGCCGATACACTATTTTGCCGCTTAGCTGATTTTGCCATTGAGTTAAATGATGTCGAAAAGCTGATTCATGCAATATCCAAGCTTGAATTTTCAGAAGAAAATGATAACAACCACCTCTTGGTAACAGAAGCTATAAAGGCACTAGAGCTTACAAGCAAACAACTTCAAAGTTCGCAAATAAAGCTAAACCTACAAGTGCTTGAGCAGGCGTGCCAGCATAACTCTTTATGTTCAATTACGGATGCAATCGTAGCTTTTGATGAAAGTAACACTTTTCTCAACAAATCTAAGCAAACTTTACTTGCTGGCTCCCCGTTATCTCTTGTTGCGATTTATGAGCAGTTAAAACGCCATCGTTATACTGATTTACAAAACGCTTTTACAAGCGAGCTGGTTTTAGCGACCAACATGATCCGTCATCCCGATTTTGCGGAGGGCGTTCGTGCGCTATTAATAGATAAAGACAAAACACCTAAGTGGGAATACGCGCACTATACCCATATCCCAAGTTCCGTTATTGAGTCTTTATTTAGTAGGCCTTGGGATAAAAACCCTTTAGATGGGCTACTGGCTTAAGCAAAGCTTCTTATAAATAACAAAGGGGGCTATTCTGCCCCTTCCAAGATTGGGAAAATAATAATGACAACGATCGCGTTTATAGGTCTAGGGAACATGGGACGTCCCATGGCAAAAAATCTTGTAAAAGCGGGTTACAACCTGCGGGTATATGATTTAGCCAAGACTCCACTAGAAGAGATGAAGCAACTCGGTGCGCATGTCGCAAGCTCGGCATCACAAGCGTGCAAAGACGCTACTATCCTTATATCCATGCTGCCTGCAGGTAGGCATGTGTTAGGGCTTTATCTTGAAGGCGAAAAACTATTATCAATCATTGATAAAGAAACCTTAGTGATTGATTGCTCAACGATCGAAGCGGAGTCTGCTATTAGCGTACATAACGCAGCAAAAGATAAAGGTATTTCAATGCTTGATGCTCCTGTTTCAGGTGGCGTCGCAGCCGCCGCCGCAGGAACACTGACATTTATGTGTGGAGGTTCAGAAACCAATTTTGATAAAGCAAAACCTGTTCTTAGCGCCATGGGGAGCAATATATTTTTGGCAGGGACTGACGGAGCCGGGCAAGTCGCTAAAATGTGTAATAACATGCTCCTTGCTATTCATATGATTGGCACAAGTGAAGCATTGAAATTAGGTGAAAATAACGGTTTGGATGCTAAAGTACTTTCTGAAATAATGCTCGCAAGCTCAGGAAAGAACTGGAGTTTAGAAAAGTATAACCCTTATCCTGGCGTCATGGAGACCAGCCCTGCATCGAATAACTATCAGCCTGGTTTTATGGTCGACCTAATGACAAAAGATCTTGGTTTGGCGGCCTTAAACGCACAAAGTACTGGAAGTAACACGCCACTCGGTAATGCAGCCTATGAAATGTATCAAAAAAAACAAGCTTCAGGCGATGGATTAAAAGACTTCTCGAGTATTATTGAGCTTCTTTCTTAAGTAAGTACAAAAAAATTAGCTTACTACTGTTGTAAGCCCTTTCCCTTAGATAAACTCTTATGCCTGCGCGCCTATTTCTTTTATAGGAATAGGTTAATTTATCGTTTCTTCATTAAGGCTTTAACCGTGCTTTCTACGCCTCAATATAAGACTATTTTAATCATAGCGTTTTTACACTTTTTTACTGGTAAGGCGCTTGCTGCCGAAATTATTACCGAGTCACATGGCTTTGCTTTGTACGGCGACCTTAAATACCCNCAGGACTTTTCTCATTTTGACCATGTCAATCCTAACGCCGCCAAAGGTGGGAACCTGCGTCTAATGGGTTTCGGTTCTTTTGATTCTCTAAACCCTTACATTTTAAAAGGAACCAGCCCCTTCAATTCTCCGGGAATGTTTATGTATGGGTTTACAGAGCTAAATGAAACTTTATTAGCAGGAACCGGAAGCTACTCACCATCAGGCGATGAACCACAAAGTGCCTATGCCCTGTTGGCCGCTAAAATCCGTTACCCCCAGAATTATGCTTGGGTCGAGTTTGATATCCAGCCAGAAGCACACTTCCATGACGGGCACCCGGTCGACGCTGAAGATGTTGTGTTTTCATATACTACCCTTACAGAAATCGGGCACCCGCGTTTCAAACAAAGCCTTCGCGCCGTTACCAAAGTCAAAGCGATTGACGCCGATACAGTGCGCGTTGAGTTCGATCAGGCCGACCAAGCTGCAAATATCTTACGATTTGGTGAAATGCCGATATTACCCGCGCACTTCTGGGTGGATAAAGATTTCGAACGCAGCTCCCAAACCATTCCACTGTTAAGCGGGCCTTATAGAGTCGGTGACGTAAAGGTTGGCCAGTCAATCAAGTTAGAGCGTGTAAAAGACGCTTGGTTTACTAAGTTGCCTAAGGGTGAATTAAATATCTATAAAGGTAGATATAATTTCGATACCGTAGTGATAGATTTTTA
>NZ_LWGJ01000891.1:0-404 GCF_001635845.1 Oleiphilus sp. HI0132
CGGGCGTTTCTTTTTGGCAGATGGTGATGCAATGACTTTGTCGTTCCGCCGCCTCAAAGAAATACTTGAGTGTATTAATCGCTACTTTCCAGATAAAGAACGTGTTACTGCTTATTGCTTACCCAGAAATATTAAGAAAAAAACGGTAGAAGAGCTGGCTGAGTTGAGAGCGTTAGGCCTAAGCATGGTATATGTGGGCTGTGAATCCGGTGACGACAAAGTCTTGGAATGTGTGGTTAAGGGTGAGACTTACGAAAGCTCTAAAGACGCCTTACTCAAGTTAAAAGCTGCAGGCATCAAGTCTTCCGTGATGATATTAAATGGCTTGGGTGGCAAGAAGTTTTCAAAGCAACATGCCGTTAACTCTGCCAAGCTTATGAATGAAACACAGCCAGAGTTTGTAT
>NZ_LWGJ01000892.1:0-786 GCF_001635845.1 Oleiphilus sp. HI0132
TGACAGAACTAAACGAACAAGATATTGAATCCTTAGCCAGCAACAAAGTACATGTAATACACTGCCCCGAATCGAACCTTAAACTTGCAAGCGGCTTTTGCCCTAGCGCCCAGCTAATATCAGAAAGCGTTAATGTTGCCCTGGGTACCGATGGTGCGGCCAGTAACAATGACCTCGATATGTTTGGCAATAAGCTGCGCGTTGAACTAGCTTCGGTAAGTGGCTAGCACAGATTAATATTGTTACTCTAAGCGTTTCCTTGGTTAGTTATTAGAGTAAGAGAAGAATTTATGAGCCAGCCTGATAAAGATCTACAGGATGATCCGCTTGATTCGAATAATCGAAAGCAAAAGCGTGTACACGCTCTAATACAATGGTGGCAGCAAGAAAAAGATAAAATTGCGCAAGGAGATGTGCTGAAATTTATGCACGAGAACAAAGAGCGTCTCGAAAAGTCCTTGGCCTCAATTTATCAAAACAACTTTGTATATAGGGTGACTAACCTGTTACTGGCTTTTGTTGCTAGTCTGGCTGGACTGGTTGATCGCCTGAAAGATGCCATTGTTAAGTTGGTTTTGAAGGTTCCTGCTCCAGAAGCGGTAAAGGGCTTGCTATTGTCTATCTTTAACGCCGTGAAGCTGCGAGGTATTGTCGATTTCTTTCGCGCCAAGATGTACTCTTTGAAAAAGGCACCTCATAATATTCGTGCTGTTCAGCTAATGGACGAGGTTGTTGCGCGTGCCAAGCGTGACGGCTTGGATATAAAGAAGCACTTTCCCGACATCG
>NZ_LWGJ01000893.1:0-295 GCF_001635845.1 Oleiphilus sp. HI0132
TGTATGCTTCTTGCCGTTACGCTGATACCCTTTGCCATACAAATGACCGGCTTAATCTATCTAGCCGGGGCGGTAGCCTTAGGGTTGGGCTTTATTTATCACGCTTATAAGCTATATCGCTGCAGTGCTGACCAACACGCAATGAAAACCTTTGCTTACTCAATATTCTACCTAACGGCCTTATTTGCATTTCTGCTCGTCGATCATTACATACGACTGGTAATACGCGGATAGAAACTGATTAGATTTCGCAAAGCGGCCAGTTCAACGTATAATACCTGCCCTTTTTCATTTC
>NZ_LWGJ01000894.1:0-394 GCF_001635845.1 Oleiphilus sp. HI0132
AACGCTCAGATTTTTCTGAAATTATTCAGGGTGCTTTTAAAGAAGCTAACTCAACCTACGCCGTTGCAAAGTACATGTCTTATGACGAGGCAGAAGAAATGCTCAGCGCTATCTCTGGCCGAGCCAGCGACATTTAAGGATTACGTAACCCACTAAACAGCGTCACTGCGGGTCATAGAGGGAATTAAATACCCGTTTATCTTACGCACCAGGTTTTCTGGTACGTAAGATATAAAACTCAATTAAAGGCGCTCTCTTAGTGTAATTCGCTTTAAACCAAGCAACGCTACAAGCCACAGCATCCAGAAGACTGAACCGCCACCACTGCCACCCTTGCTCGTAGTGGGTTCAGTTACTGGTTCAGAAACTAAGCTGGCAACGCCCCCTGGATCAA
>NZ_LWGJ01000895.1:0-511 GCF_001635845.1 Oleiphilus sp. HI0132
TAGCCGTGCCTGTCATTGATATAGCCAATGCCATTTACAGCCATATTGAGATACCAGAAAACAGTAACTGGCCACTAAATATTAGCAACGGTACAGAAAGCGACTTAAGCACGACAGCGTAAACTCTCGGGTTGAACCGCTCTCCTAAGGCTTTAATAAAGAGAGCCACAGAAAATTTCGTAATACACAGACTAAATAATGTACAAACAATAAATACAACAGCCTCTATATTAGAGCCCATGAAAATATAGCTACTGCCAATAGTTAGCCAAAATATATACGGTGCTGGATTTAGGAAGTTAATTTTTACTGCCGTAGCTAAGCTTGAGCTTTTGCTACCCCCGACACTAGGGTCGATGTTGTTTGGAGTTTTAAGTATTTTGTATGCAATAAGAGCTAGGTACATAGAGCCAAAGACAGAAATCGCAGAGATAAACAAGCCTATATCATTAAGCTGCAACGTTAACAGCAATGCCAGAAGTATAATTGGCCCATNGGTTACAATAGGTGC
>NZ_LWGJ01000896.1:0-399 GCF_001635845.1 Oleiphilus sp. HI0132
AAGACTGAAAAGGTTGGTCAGATCTCAGATCAAGAGGTTATTGATTACATTAATACGGATAACTACACGCCTTTAATTGAGCAATTAGAAGCAAGTTCGGATTGGGAAGGCCCTATCCCAAAACTTGTAAATTTACAGCAAGGCGCAGATGCTTTTGACGACGAAGGCATTGCCAAAGACGGCAGCTACTGGGTCGCATTTAATTACAAACCTCAACCTAGCACCTTTTGGCCAACAAATGGCTCTACAGATGACGTAATGGTGCGCTTACCTGAAGAGTTCAGAGCGGCTGCCGAGAGTTGTACTAACGATACCAGTGCTTATTCACGAGATACTTATTTAGCTAACCTTGCGATTATGGAAGCGGCGATTAAAAACCTGGATTCAGTATCCTTGCCA
>NZ_LWGJ01000897.1:0-359 GCF_001635845.1 Oleiphilus sp. HI0132
AAGGCCCTTCTTGAGGTTGGTGAAGACAAAATTAGTCTGTTAGCGTGGAAAATAAGACAGCTTAAGAAAGTGCTGTCAAAAGATAGCATATACGTTAGTACTGAGGCTGATGTACTGATGGATATTGCTCGAGAAGAGGGTGTAAAAGTTCATCGTCGCGATCAGTTCCTTGCTGACGGACATAAAGCTACTTTTAGTGAGGTCATTGTTGGTGTCGTTAAAGATATACCGCACGAGCACATTGCTTGGGTGACATGTGTTGTTCCTTTGATGAGTCCTCAAGAGTATTTGCAGGGGTTTCGTGAGTACTATGATCATGTTATTCCAGAAACTTCAAGTTTCGATAGCTTGGTTTCTGT
>NZ_LWGJ01000898.1:0-457 GCF_001635845.1 Oleiphilus sp. HI0132
TAGTCCCCAAGGCTTCAGATGGAGCTAGTGTAAAGGCATCATCGAGTAATTCATTATCGAACTCAGAAAGTGGCACAATCTGCAATAAGGCCTTTGACCTTGCTTGCTTCACCTGCTCTGCAATTTTCTCTTTCGTCCCCTGTTGGGTAAAGGCAATTAAACCGGCAGTAATAATTGCGAACAAACCCAGCCCCCACGCAGACCGAAGTATCGACAAGCCCAGGGTGTCTATCGTTTCAGAAAGCGGTTCGCCCAGCTCTTCTCGTTCGTCAGTTGGATTAAGCTTATCAGTCATCTCTTAAGCCTCCTCTTTCTGCTTGGCGCCGCGTTTTGCCGACTCATAGCCATAAGTTCTTGGCTGCGTATAAACATCAATCAGGGGTGCTGCAAAATTCATCAATAGCACAGCGAAAGCAAAGGCATCAGGGTATGCACCATAAACGCGAATAATATAGGT
>NZ_LWGJ01000899.1:0-3928 GCF_001635845.1 Oleiphilus sp. HI0132
TGCACGACGAATCAAATCTTCAGTATTCTCGCCATCTTCAGGGTAAAGCACGACCCCGNTACTACAACCTAATTGAAGCTGCGAGTCACTTAAGACAAAGTTTTCTTTAAAGGCCAATATCGTTTTATCAGCAACATCCTCAGCATCTGCGCGAGTGTTGCACTGAAAGCAAGCGATGAACTCATCGCCACCAAAACGGGCCACATAACCTCCGTAGCGAGTGATCAACTTCTTCAAGCGGGAAGCACTATCCAGCAGAATCTTATCGCCTGTACTATGCCCCAGGCTGTCATTCACCTCTTTAAAACCATCCAGGTCAATAAAAAAGATTGCCAGCTTCGAGTATTCGGCGTTTTCCTGCTGGTTAAGCATTTCATTTTTCAGGTGATATTCAATATGGCGACGGTTAGGCAAATTTGTCAGCATGTCGAAATTTGCCTGATGCTCTAACTGGTCTTCATAGGACTCTTTTGCCAAAGCAAACTCGGCAACCTGCTTTCGTCCCCGGTTCAAAGCTTCAACCAAGTCAGCAATTTCATCACTGTATTCGGGGCGATTCAGCACAATGGGCTTATAGGTTTTACTTGTTAGCTGAGCCGGCTGAACGGTTTCACGGCTAATTTTGGAAAGGTGGCGCGTCACTGCATTTTTAACAATCGTACTGAAAACAAAACTAATCAAACCGATCATCAAAGTGGAACTAATAAGGATCACGATCATCTGGTCTAATACAGACTCGGTAATCAACTCATCTTTCACATCAACTTCAATCTTACCCATATTCTGGCCGTTAAAGACCAAAGGGCTCGACAAACTTACTGGCAATTCAATATCCCCGTACTGATATTCATTGCCCAAGGCTTCTACAATTCTAACACCCTGAATTGAAGGCATACGATAGACGCCTTCCAGCAAGATATGAGTGCTATCCTGATCGACGTTCCATAAGCTTCTAGCTAACTGCTGATTAACGGCTTTGATGGTATCATTCGCTTCTTCGTAAACAGAAAGCCTTCCATCTTGATATTGTTTTACCAGCAATACCGATACCGTCACCACGGTAAAAAAGATACCGAGTGATACAAAATAAAAGGTCAAGCGGTGGCCCAGTTTCTTAAACCTTAAACCATGCTTCAACTTTTCTAGTGCGGAAAGGCCCAAAACCGTGTCCTACCTCTAGGTGAATTCGAAGAATCAATCTATCTACACTTTACATACAGCGTGATACAAGCTTAGACCATATTTTCAACAAACCTAGTAAGTCTGCTCGAAAAGTTAAGCCATCGTTGTAAGTAGATACTTTGCTTATATCTTAAGCAAAGGTATTATAGCCAGCTTTACGGAAGCATTACTTTGACAGCTTCTAAACTTTTTATTTGGAACAGCGAAACATGGCAATAAAGTCTGACAAGTGGATACGTAGAATGGCACAAGAGCAAGGCATGATTGAGCCATTCGAACCAGGGCAGGTTCGAACCGGTGAAAATGGCCGAATTATCTCTTATGGAACATCCAGTTATGGCTACGATGTTCGCTGCAGCAGTGAATTCAAGATCTTCACAAACGTCCACTCAGCAACCGTAGACCCTAAACAGTTTGATGAAAACAGCTTCGTCGATATTGATAGCGATGTTTGTATCATCCCACCAAACTCCTTTGCTTTGGCTCGAACTGTTGAGTACTTCAGAATTCCTCGTAGCGTCCTCACTGTTTGTTTGGGCAAATCTACTTATGCACGCTGCGGCATTATCGTTAACGTCACCCCATTAGAACCCGAATGGGAAGGTCACGTCACACTTGAGTTCTCTAACACCACCAATTTGCCAGCAAAAATTTATGCTAACGAAGGTGTTGCACAGATGCTGTTCTTCGAATCTGACGAAGTATGTGAAACAAGTTATAAAGATCGTGGTGGAAAATACCAGGGCCAGACTGGCGTAACGCTGCCGAAAACTTAGTTTAACTGCCTCTTCAAGTCTGAGAGAACACAAGTGGAGCAAGAAGGCGTTATCAAATATCAGCTGGTATTCGAGCATCGAAGCATCTCGATTGACGATACCAGTTTGGCTGAACTGAACCAATGCCGCCAACAAATGATGGCTCACGGGTTAATCGGCCAGGATGATAATCGCTATGAAGGCTATGGCTTTGGCAACCTATCACTGCGTTGCCAGTCAGACTCTAGCATTGAAGCGCCTCCTTCTTTCTGGATCAGCGGCACTCAAACAGGCCACCTTCCAACGCTATTCCCTCGGGATATATGCCTCGTAAACCAAAGCCACCCTGAGACAAATACAATACATGCAGAAGGTGAAACAAAGCCCTCATCGGAAAGTATGACGCATGGCGTCATCTATAAGCTTAGTGCCCGAATAAAAGCTGTGGTGCACGTTCACTCCACAGAAATATGGAAGCAACGTTCAGCGCTCAAGCTAGCTTCCACCCCCAAAGAAATACCTTATGGCACGCCAGAGATGGCAGAATCAGTGCGCCAACTATCCGCTCAATTATTACTATCTGAGAAGTCTATTCTCTTTTGCATGGACGGCCATGAAGACGGCGTTGTTGTGGCTGGTGAGTCTCTTTCTCAGTGCACCCAAACGCTAATAAACACTTTACATAGAGCAGCGACATACTCGTAAGCTTATACCAACTACCTGCAGGCTAGGCACAATGAACCGATTGAAGTTTCAAAAATCTCTCAACTCTCTTAGAGGCTGGCGTGAACGGGCATTTATGCTTGCAATAGCGGAACGCGCCCTTCCCAACGCCCTCCTATATCTTGACAGTATCGAGTCTGACAGCCCTTCAGACTCTCCACTCAAGCTTGCAGACATCGACAGCGCCTGGAACATGCTCATAATTGAGCAAGACGAAGAAGGTATTGTAGAGCTCCTCGATCTGACCCAGGCGAACATGCCTGATACCGAACAGAGCGAACATTATGGTGCCCTGCCAACTCACGATTGCCTAAGCATTCTAGAACAGGCTCTATTGGCTGGGATCAACGATGAAAAACCACGTGCATTGAGCGTTAGCCAACTGTCCTTGGAAACCATCACTCAGTTTATAGAGTTTTCCGAAGGCGACTCACTGAGCGAAAACCAGCTAATAAAGTTATTCGATTCACATCCGCTCATTGAACGCGAGTTTTCATTTCAAGCCGAACTGAGCGAGCTACTAAGATCTGCAAGCCACCCTGGAGAAGAACTGATTCTTGCCATTCGAGAGCTTGCTCAAGATGAAGGCATTAGTAATATCGGTATCAGCCTATAGACCTTAAGAGCCCTAATCTAGGGCTCTCAAAATTTGCAAGCAATTACTTGCAAAAAAATCTGCTAAATTATGTAAAAACTTCCTTGTCAATTCTACCGAAAAATTCTTTCTTCATTATAATTCCGCGCCTCCATCATTTTCTATATTGATCCATTTTCTTACTACATTTATATAACAGAGGTATCGCTTATATGATCGTTTTTACTGCCACCAATAGAGTCAACAACGAAGTTTATGTCGGCAGTGCAAGAGATAGTATGGAAGAACATTGGGCCAGACTGATCGTTCAGGCAGAAGAAGGTGGTTCAGGTGAGTTCTTAGACACTGTACGTGAATTCGGTGTTGATAACTTTACAGTAGAAACCTGGGCTTATGCTGACTCCCCTGCTGAATCCCGAGAGCTGGTTCGCGATGCCTGCGACGAGTTCAATGGCAAGCTTATCAAAACCGGACGTGCACCTGCCCCCACGGTAAATAAGGTTAATCAAGAAGTACATAGCGAGCCCAAAGCAATACAAGAAGCAAAGGCGACGAGTAAGGTAACATCAATCCATAAACAAAGCCCCGCGGCTAAGGCCGCCAGCAATACGCCTGAAGACAAGAGCAGCATTAGCCAAAATCGTAGCACAAAAAAAGAACACGGCCCTGTCAC
>NZ_LWGJ01000900.1:0-492 GCF_001635845.1 Oleiphilus sp. HI0132
GTTCAACCTAAACCCTCAATTTCTGATAATGGCGATCTCTACGTTGCTTGGCGTCAATCTTCTGGAGGTCGATATGATCTAATGCTTAATCGTAACGCTAGCGGAGAGTGGGAAGATGCTAAAAAGATTGAATATGATGACTCGGCAAGCGTTAGTGAGTTTACTCTGGCCCACAATAATTTGAACGAGTTATTTGTGGCTTGGTCAATGCTGTTCGACGATGGTGTGAACAGTCTTACAGTTCGTTCTTATCATCCCGGCTCTGGCTTTTCTACTGCTGAAGACATTCCAGTTACTGGATCTGGTTCTGAGAGACCGGTTACCAGCCCTTTACTAAACTTTGACTATGAAGGTAACGGTGTCTTAAGTTGGGTTCAGAATACTTCGTTCCACCCAAAAATCAAGACAAGACAATATTCTAAGTTGTCTAAGGTGTGGCTGAGTGAAAGTACGATTGTTCAAGAGACATCAGGTGCCGAAGTGTTAACCTTG
>NZ_LWGJ01000901.1:0-376 GCF_001635845.1 Oleiphilus sp. HI0132
TTCAAACTCTTATCAAAGGGTTATACGGTTCACTCGGTATAGGCGTCGATTCACCACTAACAATAGCGCTGAGTAAGGCAACCGAAGCGGGTGCGAGCACCAAGCCATTGCGATAGTGGCCGGCATTGATATAAAGGTTGTCAAACTCCTTCATTTGGCCAATATAGGGAATGCCATCTGGTGAGCCTGGGCGTAGACCCGACCAATGCGCACTGATAGGGCAGGAGGCCAAGCCTGGGAAGAGGTCTATCGCCATATCTGCCAATTCCTCTTTTGCTTGTTCCGTTGTGCGCTTATCAAAGCCGACGTCTTCCAGAGTACTACCTGCCAGTACCTTTCCGTCTCTACGTGGAATCACATACTTACCGTTGTTCAT
>NZ_LWGJ01000902.1:0-438 GCF_001635845.1 Oleiphilus sp. HI0132
ATTTAAGGAACCCCGCATGTCTGAAGCTCGATTAAGGTTATTGGATTTTTCCAGTCGACCGACACAAATATTGCACTTTACCTGGTTTGCATTCTTTTTGACCTTCGTGATGTGGTTCAGTCATGCGCCAATGAAGCCTTTCATTATGGCAGCATTTGATATGAGTAATGCCCAGTGGAAGGCGTTATTGATCCTTAACGTTGCACTTACTATACCAGCGCGTATTGTTGTCGGGATGTTGGTGGATAAGTTTGGGCCGCGCGCTGTTTATAGCTTGTTGTTGATGGTGTCGGCGTTTCTTTGTTGGGGTTTTGCTCTAGCTCAAACTTATGAGCAGTTAGCCTTATTCCGTTTCTTGTGTGGCTTTATTGGTGCGGGTTTTGTTATCGGTATTCGTATGGTGGGAGAATGGTTCCCTGCGAAGACGGTTGGCTTAGC
>NZ_LWGJ01000903.1:0-375 GCF_001635845.1 Oleiphilus sp. HI0132
CAAGAACGCATCTGAAATATCTAAAGCATTGGTAAATGTCGCATCACCACCCCATGAGTAGTAACGAATACCATTTACTTTAGATGCACCTTCACCACAACGTGAGCTAGGCTTTCCATCCGGGAATAAAGCGTTAAACTGGTTAGCGCCTGGCGATGTCATGAACGTTACTGAGGCCTTCGCATCCTGCGCATACTCAGGGTTGCCTGACAAGGCATCAATTACGTTACCAAGCAGATTAAGAGATCCTTCGACCAATGCTTCAAGGCCACCACCAACAGGAACGATACCGCGAGCAACATCAGCGAAGTCAGAACCAAAGTTCACCGCATTGATAGTCGTTACCGAAGCAACCAAGTCAGGTCTTACGCCCGC
>NZ_LWGJ01000904.1:0-260 GCF_001635845.1 Oleiphilus sp. HI0132
CGCTAAAGAAGCCCATAAAGAAAGGAAGCGTCAGGTAAAAACTTAAATGCTCAAGGCGTTGGAGGCTTGCCCAGCTGAACCAGTCAAATAAGTGCAGAACCCGCTCATCAATCATTAAGCGCCTGAAGCCCACAGCCAAGCACAATAGACCAAAGTATAGAGCGCTAACCTCTTTTGAGCGGAAGGCGAATAATGAAAAATTATACAGGCCGATTGCAATTAGAATTGAGCCAAAGAAGACTGCCGATATGATCGGACGA
>NZ_LWGJ01000905.1:0-300 GCF_001635845.1 Oleiphilus sp. HI0132
GCCACTATTCCTATTGCTTGATTTCTTCTATGGCATTGTATTGAACTGGGGTTTTGCAATTATTCTAGTGACTGTTTGTGTTAAGGCTTTGTTCTTCAAGTTGTCGGCTGCAAGTTATCGTTCTATGGCGAATATGCGTCGGGTAGCACCTAAGCTACAAGCTTTAAAAGAACAGTATGGCGATGATCGTCAGAAGATGTCTCAAGGAATGATGGAGCTCTATAAGAAAGAGAAAATTAATCCTCTTGGTGGTTGTCTGCCTATTCTTGTTCAGATGCCTGTATTTATCGCTTTATACTG
>NZ_LWGJ01000906.1:0-739 GCF_001635845.1 Oleiphilus sp. HI0132
GCTATTTTGAGGCGGTGCAGAAGCAAGCAGATATCGCAGCATTGAATAGTGCCTTTGCTGACTTCCAATTGCTATGTTCGACTCATGAGGGCGAGCAGGGTGTGATCGCTATGAATAATTATATTGAACGAAGTTTGCTGGCGATGCTACCGGGGCACTATTCCGCCAATGTTGATACCGGATCTTTCCTGTATCATGGTAAGGCCATTCTTATTACTAAAAATCACGCAGACTTGGGTGTTTTTAATGGTGATATTGGCTTTGTCGTTGCTCGTAATCATGAGCCGGGTAGTACGGGAAAGTTTCAGGTGGAGGTGCCGCAAGGCTCGGGCGAGAGCATTATCGTATCACCGAAAAGGCTCAAAGCCTGGCAACCTGCTTACGCGATGACGGTGCACAAAAGTCAGGGCTCAGAGTACCAGCGTGTCGCGATTCTTCTTGCTGATTACGCTAAAGAACTTTTATCGCGTTCGCTATTATATACCGGTCTTACGCGGGCTAAACAGCGTTGTGATATATGGGCCGATACGCAGGCTCTGGAAAAAGCTTTTTTGGAGTGAATACTCAGCTAAAGTCTTAGGGTGTTATCTTTCCTCTGTGCAGCGAAGCGCTCTGTGAACTCGATGGTTCAATGTGTAGGCAGAGCCTTAACCTTGCTCGCCAAATAACTATTCACTTCGCTACTTAAGGTATGCTGAGCCAAAAACCGGGCTGCAAAGCCATTGATATCATCAATTTC
>NZ_LWGJ01000907.1:0-385 GCF_001635845.1 Oleiphilus sp. HI0132
CCAAATGGCAAGTAATGCAGTTTTCCATAGGGTGTAATTAATAGACTGGTACCGTTTAAGTGTGGTTCTACGGGTTTGATGAGTGCATCATATAAGGCGCGACTATTTGATAGATAATCATCAGACCTAGTCCGTATCTTTTCCAAATACTCTTCGACAAGCGTGTCAATATTTGCCAACTCAACCATATGTCCGTAAACACTATCTTTGTTGAGAGCAAAGACATTCAAACCTTTGACTGATTGTGAGAAGAACAACATGGAAGTATTGTCAGGTACAGTAGACTGCATGTCCGCGATATTAATACTTGGCACACTGATCAATGAAAGTAACTCTGGCGCTTCAGCTTTCAATTCGGAACGCAAGCTTAAGATCATACTGCGTT
>NZ_LWGJ01000908.1:0-21823 GCF_001635845.1 Oleiphilus sp. HI0132
GCTGGCCATGATTGTCGCTAGCGCGATAAGCTTCACAATAGATCTTCTCGTTTAGCTCATTGCTGTTGTGTTCAATAAATATGATTTCAGCAAGCCGCTGATCTAGCTGCTGAGTAAGTAAGTTTAGTTCTACCAGAAGACTCACTGTTTCAAGAATTTTTTTTGGTAAAAGCTTGATCATTTTAGGAAATATTCGCTCAAGATCCCGATCGCGGTCGCTGAAATCCTCGGTTGAATATAAATCCGTAAACAGGAAGGATAAGCCGTCTTGATAGTCGCTTGATTGATAAAAATCGCGATGACTGAACTTTAAGCGCTCACTTTGCCAGTGAGCGAGTTTTGCCAAGTGGTGGTCGATATTGTCGAGCTTTGATTGCTGTTGGAAGTCGTGATAATTGAGCATTGCCTCTCTTAGCCTTTTGGCCGCAGGGCTAGAAGCATGGGTGTGAAGAAGCTTGTCACGGCTCATAGTGATCGCGGATCCCTGATACTCAATAGAACAGGTTTGGAATTCTATAGAAAGACAGGCGCTGAATCGAGTGGAATTTTTGAATGCCTGGTGTTGAGAGCTGTTTTGGCGCTGAAGGCTGTTTTGGGCGCTGAAGGCTCAACGCCGGAGTCACTATCTGCTAAGAAGTGCTACACGCCTGCAGATAATTGTAGCTTCTTTTGCTGGTCGGGGTTGAGTTTCATTGTTGGACGAGCGGGCTTGTTGCTAAGAACGGTGGGCATGTCGTCAAGGCTCGGTGTCCATTTAGGGTCGTCCAGTGATACGAAATGGCTCATCGCATCAGTTTCAACAATTCTCACGGCATTCGGGCTATGCTTGGCACTGGCAAGCATTAAGTCACGGTCAAGAATTCTATCTAGTTTAGGGATTAGGAAGGTGCCATGCTTAACATGCTCATAAACTGAATAGTCAGCTTTATCCATCCAGGCAAACAGGTTCTCAATGTTGCGCACGATAGTCAGATGGTCTTTGGTTGCACTAAACATCTTATTGAGCAGTTGTTTCTTGCGCTCATTGGTCTTGCCAAAAAACATTTGTCCATAAGACGATGAAGGTGTGCTATTAATCATACGAACAACCCAGGGCCACATACCATGGCTGACAGGTTCCAGCATTGCTGAAACTAGTGGGTGAGTTTTACCACCAGGCAAGGCTGGCGCTTCGAGAATTAGCTCAACATTCTTATAGAGTTCTGGTCGAAAGCTTACCGCTTGGAGAATAACGGCGCCGCCACGAGAGTGACCGTGAATACGAATGTTTTCAGTTGTCGGTAAATTTTCGAGAGCCTGGTTAAGGACGCATGCATCGTATTCAATGGTCGCTTCAGGGTACTTAATAGGTATTTCCCACTCAGCTGGCTCTGGGATAGGGCCGCTAACAGGAACGTGGTAGTTACTGCAGGTCAATAATACCAATTCTGTAGAAGAATCATTATAGAGTTGCGTAAAGTAGCAATGATTTTCCAAAAAACCGTGAACGCCAATAACGGTATGTTTCGCTTGGCTGCTATGGTTTCGAATGCTAACCGCGCCTTTACCGACGGTGAAGACCTTGCCCGAAAACATTTCGGTATAGCTTTGTTCGATCGGCTTTATCAGTTTGCGCGCATGGATTGCTTGCATTTTACTCTCCCAACTCTCTAATAGTCATGCTGCGCTTAAAATTTGGCAGCTGGCTTTTCCGGCGTTTGCACACTTGGAAGGCCCTGTGACTATGGCTTTGCTTAGGTTTCACTTTGTATCTGAAACCGTGCAAATGTTAGATTATTTATCAATAAGTATACGCAGCTTGAGCAACAATGGAATATTAAATTGGTCAAACAATGAGCGCTATTTAGAACTTAAGTTTAAAAGCGTCTGTAACTCTATGAAATAATTATGGCAGATGGGCTTATTTTTCGGTGTTAAAAAATGTAACATTTGGTTTCAATTGAAACTTGAATGTCATATTGCTCAGATATAACACTACTTTCTTGGTGCCGTTTCGCCAAGATATCTGCTATCTTTGCAATCACTATCGTTCTGTCGTTCTCATTACATAAAAACAATATTTGGGGTCAGGCATGAGTAACAGCAAATTAAAACCTTTAACAGGTGCTGATACAGCTTGGTTGCGTATGGACTCTCCTACCAACCTGATGATTATAAATGCCATGCTCATTACCGAGAGTATGGCTTTTGATGATTTTAGAAATACCATCATTAATCGTTTCTTACGTTTTCCACGCTTTACTTCTTGCCCTGTATTCAAGACCGGGCAGTATTATTGGCAGGAAGATCCTTACTTCGATATTGATAACCATGTTAAACGTGTTGCGCTAACAGGTAATGCAGACAAAGAAGCTCTACAGAGCTATCTTGCGGATCAGGCGAGCATACCGCTGGATGCAAGCAAACCTTTGTGGCAGCTATTGTTTGTCGATAACTATGAGCAGGGTAATGCGATTATTCTGCGGGTTCATCATAGCTATGCAGACGGGCTAGCTTTGATTTCTGTTTTTCACTCGATTACCGATGATGCGCCGAATGTGAAACCGTTTTCACCTTCATGTGCGGATAACGACGAGGTAGCGGCCGAAGAAAGTGAGACACTTACTGATATTAATTACGAATGGCCCCGGTACCAGAAAGTAGTGGATACTGCGAAAGTTCGTGTAGATCGGTATGCCTCATTGGCTAGGAAAGTCTCTTCTGAAGGTATTCAGGTATTACGCGATAAAGAAGCACTTAGAGAGCTTGTTGGTGATGGAGTTAAAGCAGCGGCAGAACTAGCTCAGTTGGCGACGATGGCACCAGACCCTAAGCGTGTCTTGAAGGGTAAGTTAGGTGTTCGCAAAACCTGTGCCTGGTCTGAGCCGATAAGCTTTGATAAGTTTTACGGTATTTCCAAGGTGGTTGGCTGTAAGATTAATGACTTGTTGATTTCTTGTGTTGCGGGTGCCTTTCGCGAGGAGTTGCTGCTTGCAGGTGAAGAACTCGATGGCAAGCAGGTTCACGTGACCTTGCCTGTCAATATTCGCCCTGAAAGCAAAGTGGATATGGCTGGTAACCCTGACGACCTGGGTAACTGCTTCGGAACGGTTTTTGTGGCTTTGCCTGTTGGGATCGAGAATCCGCTGGAGAGAGTCTACAAGATTAAGCATGACATGATTTCTTTGAAACAGTCTCTTCAACCAGCTTTGTCCTACGGCATTCTTTATGCGGCAGGCATGCTGCCTAAAAATGTTCAGAAAACCCTATTGGAAAGTTTTGGTAACAAAACCTCCGCTGTCTTATCTAATGTGCCTGGTTCTAGAGAGACTCGCTACCTAGCTGGGGCTGAGATTAAAGAGCAGATGTTCTGGGTTCCCCAGACGGGTGATATCGGTTTAGGTTTGAGCATCATTAGCTATGCGGGGCAAATTCAGTTTGGTTTGGTTGGCGATGCAAAGCTGTTCCCTAACCCTGAGCGTATTGTGAAGCACTTTGTTGAACAGCTCGAGAAGCACCGTACTGACATCGTATCAAGTTATATTGAAGACCTTGTTCAGCCTGTGATGGCCTCGTAACTAGCAGTCCTTGAGTGTTTGTTAGGATCTAAAAAGTATCCAGTATATGAATCGTTCATTATTACTGGATACTTCTAGTGTAAATTCAGTATCATTACCTGCTTTAAGGCTGCGAGCGACGAAAGCTTGCTGTTCGAAACTCCTTTGAAAGTAAAGTTAGGTAGCTTATGTCCGATAGTCCGTCACTCAATGCTAATGACCAAGTTCCACTTAAGCATAAACTCAACTTGGAAACTGCTAGAGCTCCCTGGCGCGAGCTACAGACTTTCTTCGCCTCGGGCATGGTGCTATACGTTGCTCCGGGTCTTGATCTATTGTTGGTGGGCGAGCAGTTTGCGGCAGATAATGCTCCGATCTTCAAGGAATGGCTAGCCTCGGGGCAGGTTGCCCAGGTTTCAGATGATCAGGCCTTAGCCTGGTATGAGGCCGATGCCGAACTGTGGACTTTAGTGATTAAACCTTGGATTCTAGTCCAGGCGGTTTCTAAATAAACTTAGTTCTGAGAATGCTAGTAAATATGTCCATTTTTATTAGCATAGCTGTTTAGTACGGCTTTGGCTTCGTCTCGGCAGACTTCAGTTATTACTTCTATCTTTCTTTTTTCAAGACCCGCTTTCCAAGCATTGGGTTTATCTCCTTCGTCAAAGCCTATCGCTTCGGCATCTTTGCCTGTTGCCGCACAGACGACGCGATGAATACCTGACCAGGGGATTGCTCCCAGGCACATAGCGCAGGGTTCGGTACTGGTAAGCAGTTCTAACCGGTGCTCGGATTTTGCTAGTTCGTAACTACCCAGTTGTTGTTGAGCCAAGCTGATAGCAAGGATTTCTGCGTGTAATATTGATAGACCTTGGCTTGTGACCAGGTTGACACCTAAAGATATCAGTTTGCCAGACTCGGTCTCAAAAACGCCTGCGGCAAAGGGGCCGCCAGTATCTTTATTAATGTTTCTTTGTGATGCCGCGATGACGAACTTCATTCGCTCGCTCAGGCTTTCACTTATCTGGTAGCTAGCACGATATTCACTTAACCAGTTAGGAAGCTGGATTTCTAAAGAGTTTGCGTAGGGGTCAATCATCTTTTACACGGCTTTTAAGACTGAGTAACTGGCGGTTATGTGTTTTCGAGAGTGTGATAATAGCCAGAATCGCGCCTACCAGTGCAATTGCCATATCAGATTGAGTATCCCAATTATCGCCTTGAGTACCTAAAAATGCTTCTGCTGCCTGGTCTGATAAGAGTGCGACCCACCATTCGATAAGTTCATAAAATGCGCTGAAGGCCAAGCATATGCTAATAATATAGAAATTGAGCCAGCTGACGCCGTTAACGACCTGCTTTCGAATAAGGATTTCTCTGGCAAGAATGGCTGGGACAAAGCCTTGTGCGAAATGGCCAACTTTATCGTAATTGTTGCGGTCCAAGTCCCAGGCTTCTTTTATCATGTCGAACAAGGGGACTTCTGCGTAGGTGTAATGTCCACCAATCATTAAAATGATACAGTGAATCAGGATTAGGAAGTACAGCAGGGGCGTCAGTGGAAAGCTTCGCCTTGTCGTAACGATTAATACCAGGCCGATGATCGCCGGAGCGACTTCTAGCACCCAGGTATACAAGTCTATAGGTTCGTAGCCTGACCAGCCGAGCACGGCAAAATAGAGTGTAAGCCAAAGAACTTGAGTTGCATTTGCCGGCATAGCTGTCCACGTCCCTTAAGGTTGCTTTTTTCCTTGTACAGTATGGATGATCGTACCACCAAGCATCGCTGCGACAAACAAAAAAGTATCGCTGTGCAAGTAGCTTAAGGCGGCAATAGCCGGGCCAGGGCAGTAGCCATAAAGCCCCCAGCCGACGCCGAACAAAACAGAACCAATGATCAGCCGCTTATCCAGTTTTTGTTTGTTTGGAAGACAAAACTCGCTATTTATTATCGGCCGACGCTTGAAAATAAAATGGTAGGCGAGCATGGTCGTTCCCACGCCGCTAGCCATAACAAACATTAACGTCGGATCCCAGTTGCCGAATAGGTCGAGAAAGCCAAGGACTTTTTCTGGGTTAGTCATACCTGAAAAAGCGAGCCCCAGGCCGAATAACAGACCAAAGAAAAGATATATTAGAGCATTCATATGACATGCCTCACGATAGCTACCGTGATGATTCCGCTTGTCATAAAACAAAGTGTAGTGATGATCGAACGCAGGGAAAGGCGACTAATGCCGCAGATGCCATGGCCGCTGGTGCAGCCACTGCCCATTGACGTACCGTAGCCCACAAGTAGTCCGGAAAGGATAATAATAACCGGATGGTTTGGAATGGGTTGAGAATTAATTTGGCTGAGCTCGCTTAAGCACAATGCACCTAAAGCCATTCCTGCTAAGAAGGCAAAACTGTTTAAGGTATTACCTTGTGTGCGCTTAACAAGGCTCTGAATCATGCTGCTGACACCGGTGATACGACCGTAAAAAAGCATAATAAGGCTGGCCGAAAGACCTATCAGTAATCCACCAATTAATGCGGGTGTTATATTCTCCACGAGTACTCCGAGAAATGTTGTTTAAATTTCGGCGGCAGCATAACAGTTTTTTAGGTCAAAATTTAGGCTTGGGCAAAACCTTTTAGTGTCTGAAAAAAGCGATAAGGTTGATCGATAAGCGGTGTATGCCCGCTGTTTCGGAAAGTGAGAACATCGCAATTGGGGTGATGGTCGGCAATGCGGAGTTGGCCGGTACAGGGGTACATCGTTGATTTAAGCCCAACGACTAATGTCAGCGGGCTATTCAGCTTAGCGATAACGTCGAGCATGTCGTAGTCTTGTTCTATGTAGGCTTTCAGACAGGTGATGTAAACGGGCCAGTTATCGACAGGCATTATTTTGCGGGCCAAAAACTCATTTGAGCATACTCTCCTGGCAATCGCTTTGTGGGATGAGCGAGACAGCGCATCAGAGAAGAAGCTTGCTAAATTATCCCATAACTCTTTTCTTAGTGTTTTGGGGAGGGTGTCGTAGGCTGCCTGAGCCTCAATATAAGGGTCTAGCTTGCCTATTAGGTCTGTCGCTTCGGAGAGTCTTTCTTGGTTTTCTGCGCCAAAAAGCCCCCATTTCCACTCACTATCATTAAGGCATTTGGGACTTTGGTCGATATGTAGATAACGTTCAACCTGATTGTCGCTATATTTTTCCTGGTACTTAAGTGCAACAAAGGCGCCCATTGATATACCAGCTAATTTAAAACTCTCCAGCTCTAAGGAAGTGATTATTTGCTGTAGATCGTCTGCGTAATTGGACATGACGCAATCCCGGTCATGGTTGATGTGATGGGAAAGGCCAAAACCTCGCAAATCGGGAATGATAAAACGCTGCTTTCTTGCTAAGGGCAGGGCAAAAGGTAGCCAATGCAGAGACTGCATACCAAAGCCATGGAGTAGAATGATCGGAGCTGTGTTAGCGTTTTTGGGGCCAAGGTCGCGCACATAAATTCGCTGACCGTCAGCAGTATTGATATATGGCATAAATTCTTTTTCTTATTGCTATTGATGAGCTAAATTTATTAAGCACCTACTTATTACGGAAAGAATACTGAACATCATGTTGAATAGCTATGCTTGCCTCAAAATGCTGCACCGCCTTTTTCTATTGCTTTTGCTTGCAGGGCCACTTAGTGCGCTTGAATTAAAGGATCGTTTAGATGAGCCTTCGCGAACCTTCAACAATGTCGAGAAGTCGGCTTTTCTTGATGTCACGACTCTCGGTGATCGATTGCTAACAATCGGCGAACGCGGCGTCATTGCTTACTCTAATGACGGAGGTGAAAACTGGGTTCAGGCAAAGGTGCCTGTTTCAACGATGCTCACAGCGATGTACTTTGTTGATGATACCCATGGCTGGGCAGTGGGGCATAGTGCCGTGGTTCTTCATACGCAAGATGCTGGCGAAAACTGGACGCTTCAGTTTGATGGCAAGCGAGCTAATGAGCTGCTCCTTGACGGTGCTAAAGCAGACTATCAAGCTCTTCGGGAAGAGTACGATGCCGCCGATGAGGAAGCTCAGGACGATTTGTCCTACGATTTAGATGATGCCGAATTCGCCCTATCGAATGCTGAGTTTGATAGCCAGTTAGGGCCAGCGAACCCTCTTTTGGAAGTGTATTTTGAAAACAAAGATAAAGGCTATGTTGTCGGTGCCTACGGTTTATTTTTTGCAACCGAGGATGGTGGTAAGACCTGGTTTTCGATGGCAAACCGTTTAGAGAATTTTGACCGTTACCACCTAAACTCAATTGCTGTTTTATCCACTGGTGCCGTTTTGATAGTCGGTGAGGCCGGCACAATGTTCGCCTCATATGATCAGGGGGAGAGCTGGGAAACCTTATATAGCCCATATGAAGGCTCTTTTTTTGGCATTCAGGAAGTCCCTCAGGTCAAAGAAGTGTTGATTTATGGTTTGAAAGGCAATGTGTATAGCTCAGCCGATGAAGGTCAATCATGGGATAAGGTTGCTACGCCTGCAACGACTAACTTAACCGGCTCTACGATTGATGAAAATGGCGTGGTGATATTAAGTGGCTTTTCAGGTGTGATTGTACGCAGCACCGACCAGGGTAAGACTTTCTCTAAAGTTAAACAGTCGGGTCTAGAGGCTTATAACGCTGTTGCGACATTAAAGAACTCTGAATTGGTGCTGGTGAGTGATCATGGTGTCCACTTTCAGCCTTATTAAGATGCGAATCTGACACTTGAAAAGTAAGAAGAGTGAAAAACGATAATGAGTGAAATCGAACAACAAGAGTTACAGAGCGTTAGTCTTGCTGAGCCAATGGTCGAGCGGTGGATATTTAGCCGAAGGCTGGTTGTCTTGTGCTTATTCCTCTCTGTATCTTTGTTTTTGGCTTATATGGGGACGAAGGTAAGGCCTGATGCCAGCCTGGAAAGAATGATCCCCTTAGAGCACCCTTATGTTATCAACTTCCTTGAGAACAGAGAGGACCTTGAGAACCTGGCGAACTTTATTCGAATCTCGGTCGAGGCCAAGCAAGGTGATATTTTTGATAAGGATTATCTGGATGTACTAGAGAAAATTAGTGATGAAGTGTTCTATTTACCAGGGGTGGATCGTACAGGGTTAAAGTCTCTGTGGACGCCTAATGTTCGCTGGGTTGAAGTGACAGAAGAGGGTTTTCAGGGAGGGACAGTTATCCCTCATGACTATGATGGAAGTGACGCCAGCCTGGAACAAATGAGACAGAACATCTTGCGCTCGGGTGAAATCGGTCGCCTGGTAGCGAATAATTTTAAGTCTTCGATTGTCTATGTCCCCTTGTTGGAGAAAAACCCAGAGACGGGGGAGCCGTTAAATTACCTCGACTTTTCTAGGGTGTTGGAAGAAAACGTTAGGCAGCGCTACGCGGGAGAAGGATCTAAGGTCAACATTCAGATTGTTGGCTTTGCCAAAAAAATTGGCGACTTGATTGAAGGTTTCTCTGCGATCGTTGTCTTTTTCGCTGTTGCTGTATTGATTACTGCGGCTTTGCTATTTCACTATTCCCGATGTCTTACCAGCACCCTGGCAGCTGTTGGCTGCTCCATTGTTGCGGTGGTATGGCAAATGGGGATTATGCACTTACTAGGCTATGGTCTTGATCCTTATTCGGTGCTGATTCCTTTTATTATATTCGCGACTGCTATTAGCCACTCGGTCCAGTTTATCAATGGCTTGACCCACGAAATGGGCGCAGGGTTTGAGTCACTCGAGGCAACGCTTCGTACTTTTCGTCACCATTATGTGCCAGCGATGCTTGCCTTGATTAGTGATGCAATTGGTTTCATGACCCTGATTGTGGTTGAGGTGGATGTGATAAAAGACTTGGCCGTTGGTGCCAGTGTTGGTATTGCCAGTATTATCATCACCAATATGGTATTGCTGCCTATTATTATGTCTTACTTTGGTGTGACTAAGCGTGGTATCGCGCATGTGCGTAAGGTAGAAAAGCACCCCAGCCCGATATGGGCAAGAATAGCGAAGATGGCATCTCATAAATATGCTTTGCAGTTTATTATTCTTGCGCAATTTGCTGTGGCAATGGGTCTTTATGTCTCCCAGGGGTTGAAGATTGGAGAGCTAGATGCGGGTGCTCCCGAGTTACGCCCTGACTCTCGTTATAACCTGGATAATGCATTTATTACCAGTAACTACTCGACCAGTGCTGATGTCATGGTGCTGATGGTTAAGACGCCACAAGAGCAATGTGTATCTTATGAAGTGATGGATTTAATGGAGCGTTTGCAGTGGGAGCTAAATCATACTGAGGGTGTTCAATTAAGTGTTTCGATAGTGAATATTTCAAAGGCGGTCACCAAAGCATTTAATGAAGGGAGTTATAAGTGGTTTGAATTATCGAGAAACCAGAAAATTATCGACACTTCTTTGCAGCACGTGCCTTCGGGCTTTATTAATCGCGATTGCAGCTTAGCCCCTATTTTCATTTTTCTTAATGACCATAAAGCGGAAACCTTGCAGCGAACGGTTGATGTGGTAGAGGCTTACACGGAGACCTTTGAGTCAGATGAGGTGCAAATATTGTTGGCGGCTGGAAATGCAGGTATTGAAGTCGCGACTAACCAGGTGATAGCTGAATCACAGACTTTTATGATGGTTATTGTTTATGTGATTGTCGGAATGATGGTTTTGCTCGCCTACCGCTCTATGCGAGCCGTTGTTTGCATTGTTATGCCTTTGATGATGACTTCCATTCTATGTACGGCCTTGATGGCCTTTTTAGGCATTGGTGTGAAGGTTTCAACCTTACCAATTATTGCTTTGGGTGTGGGCTTAGGTGTCGATTACGGTATCTATATCTACTCTCGTCTAGAGGAGTACCTAACGCAAGGCATGACTTTACAGAGAGCTTATTTCCATACGCTCCACTCAACGGGTAAAGCCGTTGCTTTTACAGGGCTGACCCTGGCTATCGGTACTACAACCTGGATCTTTTCGCCGATCAAATTTCAAGCGGATATGGGGATACTGTTAACCTTCATGTTTCTTTGGAATATGCTTGGCTCAATTACCCTATTACCCATGCTCGCCTATTACTTTGTCAAAGATGGTGAGGAGGATGAGCTTGTTGTGTATCGAGATGACCTGGCCTGAGATAACTCAGAGTCGAGACCGGGTCGACAACTTTGAACTCGTGACCGCAAATGTCAAAAACAGGCAAGTGCTGTCATGGAGAGGCGCCGGCTAATAATGCTAATGTGCCTTTTTTACATCAAGTCTAGCGTGGGCTGATGTTGTGTAAAAAGATTATACAAAACAATCATTACATAAAATAAAAAGGACTCATTATGAAGAAAATAATCGCATTATTACTTATTTCTGCGGGACTCACAGGCTGTGGCGGTGTTGGTAGTCTAGTCAGCAATGACCGTGTAACAGACGCTGACAACGATCAAGTTGTAACCATTGGGGATTCGATTTTCGCTTTATCCGGTAAGATTCAGGATATTCTTGAAGACTATGCTGGAGAAACGTTCCGTCAATATACTATCTCGGGTGCAGAAGTAACGGGCGGTATCTATGCAACTGATATTGCAACGCAATTCGAGATTGCCAAGAACGATAATCCGAATATCCAGACGATCGTTATGGATGCTGCAGGTAACGATATTCTTATCCCTATCATTACTATGTTTGACTGGTACAACTGTAAGACAGAGTGGTATCAGTGGTGGGGTTTAAGCTCTTCTTGTAAAAACCTGATTGACGACTTGTATGTTGATGTCGTTAATTTGTTGAATAATATCGATGCAAATGGTGTTGAAAACGTTATCTTCCTTGGCTACTACTACCCTAAAAATGCACTACTTTGGTTGGATGATGTGGAAGAAGCGGTTGATTATGGCGATATGCGTTTAGCCCAGGCATGTGCGAACTCTACAGCAAATTGTACCTTTATCGACCCTCGCTCAGTAATCAATGACCGCGATATTATTATTGATGGTATCCATCCTGCGACCAGTGGCTCGCAAAAGCTCGCTGACCTTATTTGGCCAGTATTGCAGCCAATGTTATAAAAGAGGATAGGGCCTGCGACCTGATATCGTAGCAGGCTATCTATTGGATATCTTAATTAGGCAACCCACTTGTGAAGCAAGTGGGTTGTTTTCATTTTAAGGAATGATAATCAATGAAGAAATCGATTATTGGGCTGGTAGTGGTAGCTGGTAGTGTTACTGTCTATCAGTTGAGCGTTAACTCGATGGATATAGCAAATACCTCTCTGGAGCCAGAGAGTATCTTAGGAAATTATAGCCTGGAGGTGCCGGTTCAAGCTGTTAACGAAACTGAGTTAGGCGCTTCGGAATACGATGACTTTGATCTTCAGATATTAGCTCAGCTAAGAGCAGACTATAAAGAACATATTGCCGAGTTGAAGGTTCAAGCGAGTCTTTTAACAGTAAAACGTTATATATTGGAAAAGTATCCGGAAAGTGGGGAGGAGCGTTTTACTCGCCTTGTGCTTGCAGCGTTCCCTGAATTTGCCGAGTCTATTTTTCGTGTCATTGAAGGTTTAGAGCGCTACCAAAACTGGGTTTCAGAAGAGTATTTATACCTGGAAGAATTATCTCCTTTAGCAAAAAACGGTATGCTCTGGGAAAAGCGTAGAGAAATTTTTGGCAGTGATGCCGAACTAATTTGGCAAGATGAGAAAGATAACCTTAACCAAAGCAAACTTAGAATGCAGGAAGTTTTTCATCAGCTAGATCAATCAAATGAGACGAGCCTGGATGAAAAGCTATTTCAACTTCGTAGTGCAATTGATGAAAATTTAGCTGGAAGTGTCCAGGACGCAGCCCTTAGTGAAGGGGTAATCTCTCGAGCCTTTTTTAACCTTAGCTCTGTTCAAAAGGGTTTGTCTGAAATGCCTGCTGAAGAGCGACAGATAGAGATAGATAATATTCGGCGCCAGTTAGGTTATTCAGAAGAGCAAATTGAAACACTTGCTGCAAAGGACCAAGAACGTGAGGCGAGATGGCAAACTGGTTACGCCTATATGGCTGAGCGAGCTGAATTGGTGGCGAGCCTTGATGCAGAACAGCTTGATGAGTCTCTTGCCGAGCTTAGGCAAAAATACTTTGAGCATGAAGCTGTTACGATTCAAAGGGAAGAGGAAATGGACTTCTGGCGTTTTAACAGGCCTAGGAAGTTTGGTAATAACTAAGAGTCGCGTATGCCAACACTTCTAGCTAAGGAGAGGAGATACGCTATTCACCTCTGTGGCTGAATAGCGTTAACAAGTGCTTTAAGGGATGTCGATAGAAATCGTTTCAGAGAATTGGCTTTGAATCTCATTGCTATCGACTGTTGCAATACGCAGGTACATTGTTCCTGATTGCACATCGCTGATTATGTAGTTGTAGGTCTCACTACCTGTGCTGTTAATACGAATGCTTTGGTTTAGCTCGGTGTTGTTATAAGCATATTCGATAACATATGCTGAAATTTCACTACTTTCCAGTGCGCTGCCGTCTTCACGTGTGCTTGGCGCAGACCAGCTTAGCTCGAGTGAAGAAGGTAGAGAGTTAACCGAGACCAAGGCTTCTTGTGAGTAAGCTTCACTGCTGGCATTACTGACGACTACAGAATATAAGCCGGTATCTTCGATACCCGCATTGCTGATGCTCAAGTCCTGCGAATTAGCGCCAACTAACTCTTCGCCATTGAATAGCCACTGATATGAGAATGGGCCGTCTCCGCTAGTGCGAACTGTTAAGTCTACACTTTCACCCGCGTTGATCTCTTGTGAATAGGGCTGCTGGGTTATGCTTACCGGTACACTTATAGATAATACGCTTAGGTTTGCACTGAAAGATGTAGCGGAGCCTTGCGTGTTACTAACTGTCACATCATAGCTCCCTGCATCACTTAACTCGACTGAGTTTAGGCTTAAGGTATTGCTATATGCGCCGCTAATATCCGTGCCATTGTGTCGCCATTGGTAAGTCAGAAAGCCTCCACCGCCAGCGTTGACGCTAAATGAAGCGGAGCTTCCTTCGGATACTGTTAATGAAACGGGGTGCGAGTTAATGCTGGGTGCTGCAAGTTGTTCATTGACGGTAACGCTGACAAAGTTTGAATAAACCTGGGAAACATTGTTGCTAATCGATACTCGGTAACTTCCCGTGTCACTTATTGAACTTGGGCTAATCGTTAAAGTGCTATGTGTTGCGCCAGGAATTAAGGAGCCGTTCTTTTGCCATTGATAGCTGATTGGATCTCCGCCAGTCGCTAAGACGCTGAGAGAGATTGTTTCCCCTTCAGTGACGATGCTAGCGCTAGGTTGCTGGGATATGCTGACGGGTAACACGTTTTCTTCCACTGAGACAAGGGCTTCTAGCGAGTGGATAGTTTCCTCACTGTTGGAAATGGTGACACTATATAAACCAGAATCGCTAAGTTGAGCGCTCGTTTTATTGTAGGAGCTTGCTGTCGCGCCCGGGATATTCTCGCCATCCTTCTGCCACTGATAGCTTAAGCTTCCCGCTCCGGATGCGAGAACAAACAAAGAAAAGCTTTGTGATTCACTGGTATGTATGGACTGCGGTTGAGTTTGAATTTGAAGCTCAGCGCTGTCGAGATCTTCTGCAATATTTTGAGCATCATTGGTGATACTGCTCAGTGCGCTAGCATAACTATTTCCGTTGTCAGAGTAGGTGTCCAGGTATGCAGAAAGCTGCTCTGCTAGGTCGCTTGCTGTGTAGAACACGTTCGCTAAGGGAATATGATCAAGCAATTGGTTCGTGCCTATCCACTCTGTATCAAGCGCGTGCTCATAAAGAGAAGCGCTTAGAATTGCTTGCTTTAGAGATTCGTCACTTGCATCCGAGAGCTTTGTTAGGTCAAGTGTTGGGGTAGTTAAGGGGTCGCTCTCTAAGTCAAAACTTTCCATGACCCACTGAGTGGCTGTTACTATGTTTTGCGCATTTAAGCCCTGAGGCAGAGACTGCGCAGTTTTAACAATAAGGTGACTTAAAGGTGAAAGAAACGTTGTGGAGTGGGTTTGCTTGCTTGTTAGACCTAAGAGTTGAAAATAAGCTGGGAGTCTGACTGCTTCACCAAACGAAAGTGTTTGGCCAGATATTTTTTCAATACAGCCTTCTACCAGGTCGCAAAGCATGCGAGTATCAGTATCTACGCTTAGTGAGAGTAGAACGAGCGTGCCATCTTCAAGTTCGTTTAAGTCTAGTGAAAAATAGCCGGATGAGTCGCTGCGTGTTTGTGTGATCAGGCTATTATCTTCGGCTCGGTATGCGCTGATTATGCCGTTGCTGATGACGCCTTTAACAGCACGTCCATCAACATTGTTATCTTGCCGGTCGCTATCAAAAAATTCGCAGCCACTTAAGAACAAACACATTAGCAGTGTACATAGTTTGGAGAGTGCTATTTGACTTGTATCTTTTGCTTTCATAGTTGTACATTCGAAATATTCATTATGGACAGGCATAATTCAACAACTCGCCCCTTCCTATAAAATGACGCAAGAAAGGGCTAAAAACCGCAAATGTATAGTGGTATGCGCGATTTCAACAGTTGGAATAAACGTAAAGAATCTAAAACGGGCTTCTGCGTAATGTGCAGTTATTAATAGAGTAACGCTGCTAATCTCTATATCTTATAGGTATGTATGAGCCAAGATCCTGAAATCCTTATCCGATAGTTAAAATTCTAACTAAAGAATTGTAACTTTGTGTGAAAGTGATATTAACATTACGTAATAGCTTTGTCTTGTCTGTACCAGTAAAAGTAAGACTTAGGGGATTTTATTTACTCGCTTAGAGAGTGCGCGTCGGAGAATTTCTTGCTGGTCTTCGTCTTTACAGCTATATAGCTGCTTGAAATCACTCAATATAGGACCGAAGAAGTCCTTGAAGTGCTGCGAATCCTGATAAACTTTGTATGCTTTCTGTTGAATTGCATCGCTGGACAGTTTCTCGGTATTTGAAATGTTATATAACTGCTCTATTTCCTCTTTGAGAGAGGCGATCAAGGGCAGGTTGGGATTATTTTCTGGGTCCTCAGGTTGCAAATGCTCCCATAAGCTTAGCAATGTCTCCTTTGCTTGGTGGGTGTTGGATAGGTCGGCTTGGGCAGCAATATCCAGACACTCAACAGACTCTTTGAACATGGTTTCGGTTTCTGCCAGTTTAGCGCTGATCTTGTCATTAAAATCATCTGTTTGAACTGAAAGCGTGCGCACTTCATCTGCAACAACGCTAAACCCTCTTCCTGCATCGCCTGCTCGAGCGGCTTCAATCGCGGCATTGAGCGCAAGGAGGTTGGTTTGTGAGTTGATCTTGTTTATATCTTCTAGATGCTCAACTACTTCATGAAAACGTGCATCAATATCGTCAAAGTTCTGGTTTAAAGTAACAGAAGCCGCCTGAATGTTTTCAAATTGCTGAATCAGCTGGGCTAAGGCCTGATTCGAAACTTCTCCAAAGTTGTTGAGGCTTTCTAGTGTGCTGGGCTCAAGGTTTTCATCTAAAGATTTTGATAATGATTTAGCATAGCTGTCTGCCCGTTCGATTGTCTCTGCAGTTTGTGTCGTATCGTCAGAAAGCGAGTGTGTAAGTTTTTCAGTATCCTCTGCAAGCTGGGCGATAAGCGCAATTTTTTCATCCATCATATGGTGGATTTTATCGAATAACTCAATTTGCGCCTGCTTTTCTCTTGCCGCCCGTTTTGCTCGCGGTGTTTGGTCATAGGGCACTAAAGATCGCTCAATGCGTTGCCAAATCATAAAGCCAACGATCATTGTCATGAACACTAAGGGAACGATGACGTAGCTTGGTAGCGGCGGTGCGATGACTAGCCAGCCAGTTGCGAGAACCTGCAGGAAAAGCAGACAAGCGTATTCATATTTCATTGAGTGACCTTTATCACCAGTGTAAGAACCGAGCGCTAAAATGTTTCGAGTGCGAACGACAAGACGAGCCTATTTAGCGAGCAAGTCTGGCCTCAGTGTCACTAGAAGCAATCGTTTTAGCTTGTTTGAATAAGTCTAGTATGCTTACGTATTTCTACAATGTTTGTAGAAAAAATAACGACCGCAATCAGCGGCGTCTTGGCTTATATCGGCCAAGACGGTGAGATCTGGAGTTATTTTGTTTTTAGCTTCCAGTTAACTGTTTGCCCGGCATAAAAAGGAACAATTGGATTGCCATTAGGGAGAATGATTTGCTCCGGGATGGTCCATTCTTCTTTTTGAAGTGTGATAGTACTGGTATTGCGTGGTAGTTGGTAAAAATCTGGGCCGTGATGGCTGGCAAAGCCTTCGAACTTGTCGATCGCTCCAAGGTCCTCAAATACTTGCGCATAAAGCTCTATAGCGCTCCAGGCACTGTAGCAGCCAGCACAGCCGCAAGATGACTCTTTTTTCGCCTTTTCGTGAGGTGCTGAGTCGGTTCCAAGGAAGAATTTGCTTGAGCCACTCTTTACAGCTTCTCTAAGCGCTGTTTGGTGGGTGTTGCGTTTAAGTACAGGTAGGCAGAAGTTATGGGGCCGAATACCGCCTACGAGCAGGTCATTACGATTAAGGAGCAGGTGTTGGGGAGTGATCGTTGCGGCCAGTTTGTCTGAGCCTGCTTGTACAAACTGAGCAGCTTCAGAGGTTGTGATATGCTCAAAAACAACTCTTAGCTCGGTAAATTTTTCGGTGATAGGGGCTAGGTGTTGTTCAATAAAAAACTTTTCCCGATCAAAGATATCAACCTCATGAGAGGTCACTTCACCGTGAATCAGTAATAACATGTCGCAAGCTTGCATTGCCTCAAAAACCGGGTAAAGCTCGTTCAAGGCTGAAACTGCAGCATCGGAATTGGTTGTTGCTCCTGCTGGGTAAAGCTTGGCTGCAATAATGCCCGCTTGCTTGGCGCGAGTAATGTCTTCGGGCTTTGTATCGTTTGTCAGATATAGGGTCATTAAGGGAGTGAAATCGACTCCTTCAGGTATAGCGTTTTCAATTCTGGCTTTATAAGCAAGTGCCATTTCTGTGTTAACAACAGGCGGGACAAGGTTAGGCATCACTATCGCTCGCTTAAAGCACCGAGCGGTTGCCGGGACAGTTTCTGCGAGCATGTCTCCATCTCGAAAGTGAAGGTGCCAGTCATCGGGGGCTTGAATAGTGATTTCTTGCATGGGATATCCTGAATCAAAAATTTAAGCTTATATTATGCCTGAAAATATAGGCTTCAGGAAATTCAGGGTGGGAGGACAAGGTATGGATGACTAACTTGTCTGGAGGGATCTCAGGCGCTTACTTTGCCAACTCTATTTTGCCAAGCAGGCCTGCATGGTCTGAGAGGTAAGCCCGCTGGTATTAGGCATATCTCCGTTTGACTGCTTGGCACGTAAAATTCTCAAACGCTCAATTGTGCGACCTTTCGGGTTAATTGAAATGTGACCGGCGCATTTTTTTATCCGTATTTCCCATCTACACGGGGGCTTGTCCATACGGGAATAAAGGCTAGGCAGAATAATGAAAATGCTATGATCCACAGACCACCGGAAATATTGACCCAAAGCAAGTGACTACCCGGAGCAATGGCTGGTAGAAAAAACCTAATGATGGCAGCCAGAGAAAGAATAAGCAGGGCGGGCCCTAAAGTCTTTGGTAGATGCTTAAGGTTTCGCCCTGTATGGCCCGTTGATACGCGTGCCATCATGCCCATGGTCATAACGCCAATAGCGCCGACAGCAAAAGCATGTATGGACAAATAAGGCGACAGTGAAAGTCTGGTTTCAAATACAAAAATTAAAAAGCCGATGGTAATTGAACCCAGGGTTACGAAGAAACTCCATAGCAAAGGGGATTTCCATATACCTGATGTATACCAGCCGATCATACGTATGGTCGTGATAATGACCATGAGTGCCGCAGCAGTCTGCGCGAGGGTGATATAGTTGGTAAAGAGGGTTGCGATAAAAAACACTAAAAAGACCAGCATACTTGAGATATCGAGAATTCTAGAGTTAAACAAGGTCACTTCGTAGCCTACCCCTCGTTCAATAAAAAGAGGAATAATCCGACGCCCGATGGTCAGGATCAGACCGACAACGATATAGAGGCCTGCGTAGAGGGATGTATGTGCACCTGAATCACTAAAACCAAGTGCTTGAGCATAGAAAAAGGCATTCCCGACTGCAATCAGCACTAGCTTCGAAAGAATCGCCATTTGACGCCATTGTTTGACTTGGATGATCGGCTTGGCAATAGCGTAGCCGAGACAAACGATAAAGATGAGGTCGAAGAATGCAGCGAGTGATAGTACGTTAATCAGCCACATTAGGCGTGCCAGGGCCCACAAAGAAAAGAGGATCATGAGCGGTTTGCCGTGAGGAGTCTGTAGGCCGGTCCAGTTTTTTACTGCGGTTAACAAAAAGCCGGCGATTACTGCCACGGCGTAGCCATAGATCATTTCATGAGCGTGCCATTGAAAAGGGCTGATGCTATTTGAATTAAAAGACCAGGCTTGGTTTAGAAAGAGTAACCATACGGCGATGCTGACTAAAGAAAGGAGGCTAGCACCGGCGAAAAATGCACGAAAGCCAAGGTTGAATAATGCTGGGTGTTGAGAGCTGAGCTCGTGTTTAGGTTGCATTGACGATTCCTATGCCAGCTAGTGAGGATTGTATCACTATGACTATGGTTATTTTGTGTAGGTAGCGGGTTTCATACCGTGCTTAGCTGAAGGCATGTACTAGCCCGCTAGCGAGCTATGGAAAGCTCTGCCTACTAAGTAATCAATCTTTAAGGCTAGAGGGGGGGCAAGGAAGAATCAATACCTAAAAAGTAGCAAATGATCTATTAAGGTACAAGACTCAGAGCCTTTTTATAGTGCGCGGCCAAAGGCCGAGCCTGCCTTAGGATGCTATCAGCACTTTTGCAGGAGGCCCGCCCTTGAGGAGCGGGCTCTGCTTACAGGAAGATTTGTCCTTGATTAGATATTTCTAACAATTAAGCCTTTTTCAAGCGCTTCGTGAGTAAGCTTAAGCTTGGAAAGCTCCGGAACCTCGAGTTCAACTTTATAACCCGAGCCAAGAGCTGACTCAATTTCTCGGCCGTTCTTGCTGTTGAATAGCTGTGCTGCGGTGAAGGAAATATTACCTACCGGTGTTAGCAGCGTGAGCTGATCTCCAGTAGAAAGCTTGTTTTTCGCCTCAAGTTTGATGCGATTTGTGCCAAGGTCACCTTCCAGAACGTCTGCGACGAATAGTTGCTGAGTTGAGGTTGAATTGCCTGTCTCATAGTTTTGGTATTCATCAGGTACATGGCGGCGGTAAAAACCCTCTGTGAAACCTCTATTAGCCATGCCTTCGAGGTCGTCCATCAAGGCCATGTTGAACTCATGGCCGGCGGCGGCATCATTGATCGCTTGTCGGTATACTTGAGCAGTTCTTGCAGCGTAATAGTACGATTTGGTACGGCCTTCAATCTTCAGGGACTCAACACCTATATCCATCAGGCGCTGAACATGCTGAACAGCTCGTAGGTCTTTGGAGTTCATGATGTAGGTGCCGTGCTCATCTTCATAAGCAGGCATGTACTCACCAGGTCTGCCTTTTTCCTGTAGTAGGTATAAAGGGGAAACTTTTTCTAGGACGTCAGAACTTTCCGAAAGTGAAAGTGTTTGAACATTAGGGTCGTAGGTTTCAACTGCTTGGCTTGGAACAATTTCTCCGCCATCAGTCTGTTCTGCTTCGTGAGTCTGGTACTTCCAGCGACAGGAATTTGTGCAAGCGCCCTGGTTTGAGTCTCTATGGGTCATATAACCGGACAATAAACAACGGCCAGAGTAGGCAATACACAAAGCACCGTGAACGAAAACTTCAATTTCCATTTCAGGAACGCGTTGTTTAATTTCCGCAATTTCATCCAAGGATAGTTCCCGCGAAAGAATGACGCGTGTCAGGCCCTGTTGTTGCCAGAATTTCACTGTTGCCCAATTTACCGCGTTTGCTTGAACTGAAAGGTGAACAGGCACATCAGGCCATTTTTCTCGCACCATCATGATAATGCCGGGGTCAGACATAATCAGCGCATCTGGCTTCATAGCAATGACTTGCTCCATGTCGCGAAGGTAACTTTTTACCTTGTCATTGTGCGGGCTAATGTTCGATGCGATATAGAACTGTTTGCCAAGCTTGTGTGCGCGAGCAACGCCCTTAGCAAGGTTTTCAATATGGTTAAATTCGTTTTCTCTGACGCGCAAACTGTACCGTGGTTGGCCAGCATAAACTGCATCTGCGCCATAGGCGAAGGCGTACTCCATATTCTGGAGCGAGCCTGCGGGAGATAATAATTCAGGTTTTTTCATGTGTTCCGATTCGAAATTAAGGCTATTCTTTCTGCGAAATGGCGGATCCTACCTGTAATTGCTCGAACCAGTCCAGGAATTTCCCAACATTTTCACCTTTGAATATTCGGCCGTGCTGGGGAAGAAGCATGTCGATCTCTAATTTTCTGACGCGGTTGATCCAGTCATTTTTGGCTGCATTGGAAGGCATCCAGCGTTGATGGAACATTTTCATTTTCGGGATATGTGCATCAAAATCATCGACGAACATTGGGCTGTCGATAGGCTCAAGAGCCGCACCAACATCGCCAGTGAACAGGATCTTCGCGACAGGGTCATATACATGGTAGTTGCCCGAAGAGTGAAGGTAGTGTGCGGGAATCAGTTGTAAAGACAGGCCCGCCAGATCCAATGTTCGGCCTTCATCCTGTATCGCCTCGTAAGAAATATTGTTCATGCCGAAATGTCGTATGAAGCCTTCCCAAAGCCAAGGGCCATGAAGTTTCGCATCTGGGATAACCTGATCCCAAAGACCCAAAGACGAAATGATGTCTGGGTCCTGGTGAGAAGCAAACAAGTGAGTGATTTGCTCTAAAGGAATGTATTTGACGACAGAGCTTAACATAGGAGCAAAAAGCTCAACACCGCCAGGATCGAGTAAAACAGCTTGTTGATTATTCACGATCATAAACTGATTCGAATCAATAATTTTTTCAGGCTTGTCAGGGTCTCTTCCGAAATAGATCCATTGATGCTTTTCTTGATATATTGCTTGAGATTTCATGTGCGTGCCTAGATTAGTTTATTGTTAGTAGATAAAAACTTTAACGCTTTATCGATATGGTAAAGGATGCGCTTGATCATCTCTTCAACGTTATGCGCCATATCGAGTAAAACAGGGCTATGTTCGC
>NZ_LWGJ01000909.1:0-278 GCF_001635845.1 Oleiphilus sp. HI0132
GAAGCTAGGCGATGAGGTGTGAACAGACTGCGCAACTATTTTATCTAGAAGAAATTGAGTATGTTCGGATACAAAAATGGGCTTTTCAGGAATCCTGGGATCAGAAAAGTCTTTTTCCATTTCTTGCAAATCNTGTTCGACCGCGACGATATGGTCCTGCATAAATCCTGCAAGATTATTAGAAACGTCTTTATCAATACGGCTAAGAGTAGAGTCTGGTGCTTCGGGTACTGTAAATACTCGATACATACTCTCTATGCTTGCCTGAGCAAACTTCT
>NZ_LWGJ01000910.1:0-201 GCF_001635845.1 Oleiphilus sp. HI0132
AAACATATTGCCGCAATCAGAAAGTCATCATAAAGTGCGCTGGCTTGCCCGACAGGTGCATAAAGCAAGCCTAGCTTTTGGTAGTTTTTAATCGCTTTTTTGAATTGCGAGCGAATACCTTGGAGCTCAAAGCTTAGTAATCGCGCAATTCCAATTCGCGTAATCGCCTCGGCACCTAGCTTATCATTACAATGAATGAGC
>NZ_LWGJ01000911.1:0-727 GCF_001635845.1 Oleiphilus sp. HI0132
CGCCCTGAAGCGTCCGTAACCTCATCCGCAGTAGAGAAGCCCGAGGAGAAGATCAAATTAGCGATTTCACTCGCTGAAGGCTTCGGATCGGATTCTGCATAAATACCCTTCTCGATCGCCATTTTATAGATACGGCTAATTGCAATACCGCGCCCGTCATCGCGAACCGCAAGGTTTGCCAAATCGTCTATATAGCTAACGTCCAGACTAATAGTACCACTTTCAGATTTTCCTTTTTCAAGGCGCTCATCAATCCCCTCAATACCGTGATCCATAGCGTTTCTGAAAACATGCATGAATATGTTATTAAGCGTGCTATGCGCTTCGCTCTTAACAAAGATTCCTGCATTATCAATTTCGATATTTGGTTTACCCTTGCCAAGCTGCTCTGCGAGCGAGTTAGCTGATTCGATAACATCTGAAATCACACCATCTAAGGGCTTAGCTTCCATTGACATCAGCATGCTGTATGCCTCAGAAACAACACCTTTAACATTGTCATCAAGCGTTTGCTGGGTAAGTGACTTGATATTTTCCAACCAAGAGCTGACGCGTGCCGGGTCTAAGGAAATACCACTCTCAGCCTCTCCATCACGACCAAGTTTCTCACGGAACACATATGCATACTTCGCGATGATATCTTCCGCACCACTTAACTCTTCGAGCAATTGCTTCTGATCCCAAAGTACATCTTCATTCTTACGAAGATCGTCATAAGTACTTTCAA
>NZ_LWGJ01000912.1:0-269 GCF_001635845.1 Oleiphilus sp. HI0132
TGAGCTTCAATCAGGTCTCCTACCTTGAAAGGCTTGAATAGCAGAATGACAACGCCTCCGGCGAAGTTGGCTAGGCTTCCTTGAAGAGCTAGGCCAACAGCTAAGCCGGCAGCACCGAGTACTGCCACAAATGATGTTGTCTCGATGCCGACCATCGAGGCAACTGAAATCAACAAGACTACTTTCAGAATAACTGAAAGAATGCTGCAGACGAATTGACCAAGCGTCGCATCGACCTTGCTTGTGAGATTGTTGTTAAGAGTGCGTAT
>NZ_LWGJ01000913.1:0-359 GCF_001635845.1 Oleiphilus sp. HI0132
GTTTTCAAAAGAATCTGGATAGCCTTAATACCCTCGCTAACGAAACGCTGACGAGTACTCAATTGCCAAAGAAATTGGAATCTTTTGATACTTCAACACTGACTTTGGCTAAATCAAACGACCTTGTTTCTTCCTTACAAAACCATCCAAAAATTCGTTTGATAAATCAGAAAATTAACATTGCAAAAAGCAAAGTGAATTTGACCGAGCAGTCTTTGGAGCCCTCTTATGGTGTGGAGCTAAGCTACGGCATGAGAAGTGGCGACAATATGGATGGGTCTTCTCGTGCCGACTTCTTTTCAGCGGGTGTGAGTGTTCAGTACCCCTTTTTCAATCGAGGTCAGCAATCCAGCCAGATC
>NZ_LWGJ01000914.1:0-340 GCF_001635845.1 Oleiphilus sp. HI0132
CCCGCCAATGCCACACCCTGGCGGACATAGTTAATGGCATGGGACTTAAATAAAGGGAAGCTAGCGTGCTCTACAATGCGTGTAATGGTAGGAAGCTCTGAAGGATAAGCAGCTTTGATCGTCGCTAACAGCTCCTCGTTACCCATCTGCGATAATTTGCCGACACTTTCAGGCAAGTCGTACCAGACGAGTGAGCCAAAGTGTTCCTTACCACTATCGGCCAAGGGCAAAAATGCCAAGGGTCCATGAGAGGTGAATGACTGCCAGGTAATATCTTCCTGACTGCCTTCATACGCAGCAGTGCAGACAAAAGCATGCTGCGCATATTTGTCTTTATATT
>NZ_LWGJ01000915.1:0-458 GCF_001635845.1 Oleiphilus sp. HI0132
ACGTGATAATGCCGGTTTGCAGTAATATCTGCCCAAGATGCTGGTGTTGATAGCTTTTACTTTTTTCAAGTGACTCTACAAGCTGTTCACGATTTGCAATCAAGAAATAGGCTCCAAAACTAATTATATCCTTATTAGTTTAGTAGAAGATCGCCGCAAATGTGTATTCAAAGCACTTTGGCTTGAGCCGAGTCACTTTAGTGTTCATTTTCCAGCGCGGCTATCATTGCACAGAAGTAGCCATCATCTTTTAGTTGTGAATGGTCTTCTGTATTAGCTGAAATGACACTTGTCATATTATTTATCTGATCAAGTGGGCTTAAGGAAGCATGTTTAGCAATTGAAAGATCATCTGCTAGGTTCAACCAGTATATTTGTTCCAATGAAACAGAGTCACTTTCGTTCCACTCAACATAGTTAGCATAGTGGTCGAGTGAGATCTGCCTACCTAGGGTATC
>NZ_LWGJ01000916.1:0-438 GCF_001635845.1 Oleiphilus sp. HI0132
CCTTCAGTGGACGCAAAACGTAATAAACCGGCAACTTTCTCTTTATTTCCAAAGTCTTCAGCCAAGCCTTCCTTGATTACCTGGCCAAACTCATCCCAGAAAGACTGATACTTTTCAGCATCGTTCTTCGCCATCTTGGTCAACATATCAAGAACACGCTTGGTCAAAGCAGTCTTCATACTTTCAACGGTCTTGTCACTCTGCAAGATTTCACGAGAGACGTTCAGCGAAAGATCGCGAGTATCAACAATACCTTTAACAAACCGTAGGTACAGAGGCAGGAACTGCTCAGCTTCATCCATGATGAAAACACGCTGAACGTACAACTTGAGCCCTTTCGGTACATCGCGGTTGTACATATCAAAAGGCGCTTTTGAAGGAATATACAATAAGCTTGTGTAGTCCAATTTACCTTCAACACGGTTATGAGACCAAGTT
>NZ_LWGJ01000917.1:0-433 GCF_001635845.1 Oleiphilus sp. HI0132
CTATAGTCCGTACACTTATATTTTTTCGATTCGCCAACCATAGTTAGTAATTCAGTGATAAGCGACATGGCACAACCTGGTAGTAGTAACTCAGAACAACATCATTTTCATGCCTATTTATCCCAAGGCTCGCGTGAAGGTGCCTTGATTCTAACGGTTGCTGTCTGCATTTTTCTGTTCGCTGCATTAATTTCCCACTCTCCGATGGATCCTGGTTGGAGTAGCACGGGTACAAATCAGGTTGCTTCAAATTACGGTGGTAAAGCCGGTGCATGGTTTGCCGATATACTGCTGCACTTTTTTGGCTATGTTTCCTACCTCTTCCCAATATTAATCGGCTATCGCGCCGCGCTGCTTTTTAAGAATAGAAAGTCCAGGAAGGTCTTTCATTGGCCAATGTTTATCATTCGGGTTATCGGTTTTGTTCTGACTT
>NZ_LWGJ01000918.1:0-353 GCF_001635845.1 Oleiphilus sp. HI0132
GCATTAGGCTTGCTTTTGTCCTATTGACATTTACCTTCGCCCTAAGTCTAGGCGGCTGCGCAAACATCAAGCAGGCGTCTCAATCTTCGACCTCCTTGTCTAATTTTCTTGGCTTTTCCGAGCTACCTGACTGGTACATTACGAGCAAGTATAGTTATAGTGACTCCCAGTGGATCGAAAACGACTTTAATACAAAAATCCATTATCGCGACGTAGGCGAAGGCCCTGTAATACTTCTACTTCACAGCGAACTTTCCTCACTTCATGCTTGGGAGGATTGGATCGACATTCTGAGTAATGACTTTAGATTGATCGCAATAGACCTGCCAGGATCAGGGCTTACTGGCGCACCA
>NZ_LWGJ01000919.1:0-5377 GCF_001635845.1 Oleiphilus sp. HI0132
AACTTATAAACCCAAGCATACCGCATTGATAAATAGTTTTTAACTCCAATCTATCAACAGGTTATAGAGATGCTCTAGATTTTACTTAAATTATGAGCAAAGTATGAGCGAAACAAAAAGCTACGCTTTTTGACAAAATGCAATAGACAAATAGAGCTATTTATATGACAAAACTCTCAGATCTGAGTACAACTCAATCAAGCAGCATGACTTTCAAGCTTCTTACCAGCCTGAATATCTTCGTCAAAGTTAACCGTTTTTATATTAGGTAACGCCGCAACTTTACGCATTATCCCAACACCCTCTGTATCAAAGTTTGCAATCATTTCTTCGCTAACTTTAATCGGCTCACCCACACACAGACCAATGTTTGCCGGTTTAAGGCGCCAACTATTGCCTATATCAGAGCCACCCACGAGACTAATAGGTAAAACCACATCATCAGGCCTAAAATAGGCTTGCACGAACCGAGGGCTGACATACTTCATTGTGACACTTCCGTCCTTGGCAACATATGAACGAGAGCCTTCAGGGAATATCAAAAACGGCTCATACATAATGGATTTGAATAACTCGTAATCCTCACGATCCAATTCATCCAAAGCACAAGTTTGCCTAACGTCTGCCAAGTATTGGGCCAGATCATGTTTTTCAACCCGCATGAGCTGAGCAGAGATCTGAGAAAACCGGGCGCGATCTGATCGAATAAACTTATTCATAAAGTCGCTATAACTCATTTGCTCGATTAGATGAAGCCCGGAATTTGGCATTTTGATCAGCAGCTGTGACCGTCTTGCTGTTTTGAGCAAAGCATCAGCTAAGCTCTTCTCTTTAACTTCCGTCGTTTTCTGTGATGGTAAAGTCAGGAACAAGTTTCCGACATTACTCGCACCGTTCTTTAGAACCATATTTGAAAACATTCTCGGACCAACGACTGTATTGCAATTTGCTGTGAGATTATCAAAACCAAGCCGCCTCAATATACTCCTTACCAGATACGGCCCAATATAACCTTCGTGATTACCAACAATAAAAACCCTTCGCCCTGACGCCTTAAGCACTGAAGCCTGATACAAGATTCGAACCACCTCTGACGAACCCACTACATGCTTGCTATCATGCTTCGTTGAAACCCGCTCTCCTTTACTCCCGACCAATATCAAGTCGGCAATATTTCGGTTTTCAAGAAAAACAAAGAACTTGTGCCACAGGGCAGTATCAGGTAGAACCGGTGATATTGAGCGACTAAAGGTGAAAGGCATTGCGAGTATGCGCTCAATGCGAGATTTACTAAATTCCTTAAAGAAAGAATGCTGTAGCAGCTGTAATTTGCGCTCGTTGAATTTACGGGCGATGTCGGGAAAGTGCTTCTTTATATCCAAGCCGTCACGCTTGGCACGCGCAACAACCTCGTCCATTAGCTGAACAGCACGAATATTATGAGGTGCCTTTTTCAAAGAGTACATCTTGGCGCGAAAGAAATCGACAATACCTCGCAGCTTCACGGCGTTAAAGATAGACAATAGCAAGCCCTTTACCGCTTCTGGAGCAGGAACCTTCAAAACCAACTTAACAATGGCATCTTTCAGGCGATCAACCAGTCCAGCCAGACTAGCAACAAAAGCCAGTAACAGGTTAGTCACCCTATATACAAAGTTGTTTTGATAAATTGAGGCCAAGGACTTTTCGAGACGCTCTTTGTTCTCGTGCATAAATTTCAGCACATCTCCTTGCGCAATTTTATCTTTTTCTTGCTGCCACCATTGTATTAGAGCGTGTACACGCTTTTGCTTTCGATTATTCGAATCAAGCGGATCATCCTGTAGATCTTTATCAGGCTGGCTCATAAATTCTTCTCTTACTCTAATAACTAACCAAGGAAACGCTTAGAGTAACAATATTAATCTGTGCTAGCCACTTACCGAAGCTAGTTCAACGCGCAGCTTATTGCCAAGCATAGTAATAGAGGTATACTCTCACCCTTTCAAAATTGAACATATATAAACCTCTGGGTACCTATATGCCACAAGCGCAAACAGTTGATACGCTAATCCATGCTCGTTATATCATCCCTGTTCGACCACGAAACACCTGTTATGAGCATTACAGCCTTGCCATTAGAGATGACGAAATCGTAGACATACTTGCAAGCGCTAAAGCCCAAACCAAATATCAAGCTAAAAACACATATGAACTGAACGAGCACGCCATAATGCCCGGGCTCGTTAACGCTCACGGCCATAGTGCAATGACGCTGTTTCGTGGTCTCGCTGACGACCTGCCGCTTATGGAATGGCTCAACGACCATATTTGGCCTGCCGAGGGAAAATGGGTATCTGAGGCTTTTGTCCGTGACGGAACCGAACTGGCGATAGCAGAAATGCTGAGAGGCGGAACCACCTGCTTTAGCGACATGTACTTCTTCCCTAACATATCCGCCCAAGTCGCCGAGCAGTACGGCATACGCGCCCATCTATGCTGCCCAATATTAGATTTCCCTACCGTTTGGGGCAGCGGACCTGAAGAATATATCGAAAAAGCCTTAAGCCTTGCCATAGATTACGCTGACAGTGATCTCGTCGAGATCGGCTTCGGACCTCACGCACCCTATACCGTTTCAGACTCGCCTTTGGAAAACATCAGAGATCTGGCAATTGAGCATGATATACCAGTTCAAATCCATCTTCATGAAACAGCATTTGAAGTAGAGGAAGCTGTAAAGCAAAACAATAAGCGCCCCATACAAAGGCTCGTCGACTTAGGGTTAATTTCAGATAAGTTCGCCCTGCAATGCGTACACATGACAGAACTAAACGAACAAGATATTGAATCCTTAGCCAGCAACAAAGTACATGTAATACACTGCCCCGAATCGAACCTTAAACTTGCAAGCGGCTTTTGCCCTAGCGCCCAGCTAATATCAGAAAGCGTTAATGTTGCCCTGGGTACCGATGGTGCGGCCAGTAACAATGACCTCGATATGTTTGGCGAAATGCGTACCGCCGCCCTGCTTGCAAAGGCAGTCGCAAAAGACGCAAGCGCGATCGATGCAGCCAGTGCAATCGAGATGGCAACCATCAATGGCGCTGCAGCCTTAGGCATCGAAGAAATTACTGGTTCACTAGAGATAGGCAAAGCAGCAGATTTGATTGCCATCAAAATGGATGCATTAAATAGCCAACCGAGCTTTGATCCAATCTCAGATATTGTATACTCAGTCGCGTCCAACCAAGTAAGCCATAACTGGGTAAACGGAAAACTCCTTCTTGAAGAAGGCGAACTAAAATATATGGACACGCAGGAAATTATTGTTAAAGCCAAGAGCTGGGCAGCTAAAATTCGCTCGTCGACAGAAAGCTGACAATAAACGCCTTCTAGAAATATTTATAACACACGAATAGAGAAACATGAGCCAAACAGCCGCAAAAAACGTCGATCCAAATGAAATCGCTAAATTCGAAGCACTGGCTAGTCGCTGGTGGGACAAATCAAGCGAGTTTAAGCCGCTTCACGACATCAACCCGCTTCGTCTTAACTATATTGATGAACGCGCTCACCTTCCCGGCAAAAAAGTTGTAGACGTCGGCTGTGGCGGTGGGATCCTCTCTGAAGGGCTATGTCAGCGCGGTGCCTACGTAACGGGTATTGATATGGGTGAAGCCCCACTTTCTGTAGCAAGGCTACACGGTCTTGAATCAGGTGTTGAAGTTGACTATCGACAAATCACCGTAGAGTCCCTTGCTGACGAAGAAGCAGGCACCTATGACGTCGTCACCTGCCTGGAAATGCTTGAACACGTACCAGACCCTTCTTCAGTTATAGCGGCTTGTGCAAAGCTTCTGAAACCTGGCGGCGACCTATTCTTATCAACAATCAATCGTAACCCTAAAGCTTTTATGTTTGCCATTGTTGGCGCCGAACACCTACTAAAGATGCTACCGAAAGGCACGCACGAGTATAAGAAATTTATCAAGCCATCTGAGCTAACAAGTTACATCCGCAAGGCAAAACTGGACTTTCAAGATATTACCGGCATGGTCTACAACCCATTAATAAAAGAATACAAATTAGCGCGAGACGTCGATGTCAATTACCTGGTACATGCCACCAAGCCAATCGATTAGCTTATACCCCCTCATAAACGACATTCATAATGACAATTAGCGCTCTACTATTTGACCTGGACGGAACACTCGTTGATACAGCCAATGATTTTGTTCAGGTTCTCAATGAACAACTGATAAGTCACGGACGAAACCAGCTTCCAGCCGACACGATTCGTAATACTGTGTCCGATGGCGCAAGGGCTTTGGTAAAAATCGGCTTTGGCGGCGAACCCGGCACCGAGCCCTTTGAATCACTTAGACAAGAGTTATTGGAACGCTATGAATCGCTAGTAGGAAAGCATGCCAAGCTCTTTGACGGCATGGAAGAGGTTCTCACTCTTTGTGAAGACAAAGACATTCCCTGGGGAATTATCACCAACAAACCTCGCCTCTACACCGATCTATTATTACAGCGTATGGACCTAGACAAACGAAGCCGTGTGACACTCTGCCCCGATGATGTCCGCAAATCCAAGCCTGACCCAGAATCCCTTCTTTTAGCAGCAAAGCAACTTGGCCTTGCGCCCGGTAATATCGTCTACGCTGGCGATCACGAAAGAGACATTCAAGCAGGTCAAGCTGCTGAAATGATTACAGTAAGTGCGCTATACGGCTATATTAAGTGTCACAAATCGGCCAAAAAATGGCCAGCCGATTACCAAATTCAACACCCATCTGAACTAATTTCACTTTTTCTTACATAAGCCACACAAAAACTGCAGTACTTTTCCTGAAATCATCTATGCTTAAAGCATATATCGCATTGTTTTTAGGAGAAAGCATGGCTGTCAACACAGCGCTGGTCGTCGATGATTCAAAATCCGCACGGATAATGCTCAGTCGACTTGTTCAAAAGAACGGCCTCGAAGTTAATATGGTGGAATCAGGCGAAGAAGCTTTAAGCTATTTAGAAAGCTCACCATTGCCCGATCTTATATTCATGGATCATATGATGCCCGGAATGGACGGCTTGGCTACCACTCGAGAGATCAGTCAAAACCCCAAAACAGCGCATATCCCTATCCTTATGTACACCTCTAAGGAAGGGCCAGAGTATGAAGCAGAAATGCTATCTTCCGGTGCCTACGCCATGCTAGGCAAGCCCGCAAAGCCAGATAGATTAGCTGAACTTATCGAAGAACTTAACAGTCGCCCTGCTCCTGATATTGCGGCCGATTCAGCCGAGCCAGAAGAACTCAGCGCAGTCACTCTCGATACAGGTGATCTACCTGAATTAAGTAGTACTGAAAGCGAACCATTAGAACAAGAAC
>NZ_LWGJ01000920.1:0-317 GCF_001635845.1 Oleiphilus sp. HI0132
GGCCGCATAGCAACCAAAGTGATGCAGACTGCGCTTTCGGTTCGCGAAACCGTAATGAAGCTGCTCGATGTACTGCTCTACGTCAGTATTTATTTCATAGGTATGACTAGCGTCGTCACAGCGAGTGATGCCAGATTAAGCATTCCTCTTTTAATTTGGCTACTTTGCTATGGCTCCAGCCTTTATTACTTCATCCCTAAACTTCGTGATATTTCTACTCGTCAGGCAGATGCGCGCTCCAGCATGGTCGGAGCTGTGGTAGACAGCTACACCAACATTGAAACAGTGAAACTCTTCTCTCATAGCCAGCGTGAAGC
>NZ_LWGJ01000921.1:0-484 GCF_001635845.1 Oleiphilus sp. HI0132
TCGTTTATAAAATCGGTAAAGATGTTACTAACGTAAAAGTGGGTGATGAAGTTGTTCTTCATTGTGGTAGCTGGCAGAAAGGCTGTAAAGCTGAGCAGAAAGGTACCGATCCAATGTATGACCCTAGCTTTCGTATTTGGGGTTATGAAACTAACTTTGGCAGCTTTGCACAGTTCACTAAAGTTCAGGATCACCAATGCCTACCAAAACCTAAGCACCTTAACTGGGAAGAAGCGGCAACTTATATGCTAGTGGGCGCAACCGCTTACCGCATGCTTATGGCATGGGCACCAAACAACGTTAAGAAGGATGACGTTGTCCTTATCTGGGGTGGCGCTGGCGGCCTAGGCTGTATGGCTATTCAGATCGCTGCAGCAATGGGCGCTAAGCCAATCGCTGTTGTTTCTGACGAGAGTAAGTTTGATTACTGCATGCAATTGGGCGCTGTTGGCTGCCTAAACCGTAAAGACTTCGACCACTGGGG
>NZ_LWGJ01000922.1:0-498 GCF_001635845.1 Oleiphilus sp. HI0132
TACTCCGACATATCAAAGCGAACCAACTCAATACCTAATACAGTTGCTAACTGCTTAGTTACTTCAGTCTTACCAACACCGGTAGGACCAGAGAACAAGAATGCACCATCAGGCTTCTCAGGCGACTTCAAACCGGCGCGAGAAAGCTTGATTGCCGTTGATAAAGACTCGATTGCCTTATCTTGACCAAACACTAGCATTTTAAGATCGCGCTCAATATTCTTAAGCATATCTTTATCAGAACTTGTCACGCTACGAGGAGGAATTCGCGCTATTTTAGCCACCACATCTTCAATATCCTCGACATCAATCAAGTCACAGCGCTGATCAGCTTCTTTCAAACGCTGACTAGCACCCGCCTCGTCTATCACATCGATGGCCTTATCAGGCATATGACGATCAGTAATATAACGTTCAGCCAGCTCTGCTGCGGAGCGCAATGCTTCATCCGTATACTTGAGTTCATGATGTGCTTCAAACTGAGGTTTCAGACCTCGC
>NZ_LWGJ01000923.1:0-382 GCF_001635845.1 Oleiphilus sp. HI0132
GAGTCCCGTAGAGAGGCTCGTATCACTGACGAATTAAATGCCCGTGTTGCCAAAATAGAAGAAGAGGGTGGCGGCTATGATGAAGTCAGAGCGGTTAGGGTTGAAATGTTTGGTGTTGAAGCAGCTGAACGTTTCGATACTTTGGATCAGGAGCGCGCTCAATGGCAAGCGCGTATTGATAGTTTTCTGGATCAACGACAAGAAATCCTATTGATAGAAGGCTTGAGTGCTGAAGAGCGTCAGGCTCAAGTTGATACATTACGTGCCAGTCAATTTGACTCACGCGAGCAGATTCGAGTGAAAGTTTACGAGCGCAAAGCTGACGTTTAGCCCATCTATTCATTGAGCACTGAACTAACTTTGTGTAGCATCCTCTGTGTTT
>NZ_LWGJ01000924.1:0-493 GCF_001635845.1 Oleiphilus sp. HI0132
GTCAAACAACTCATGACCACCTTCCATTTTTAATACTAGCTTGAGGTGTTTTTCTTTTAATACTCTGCTCTGTACCAATTCAAAGGTATTTTCAAAACAAGGTTCTGGAAAGCGTTGACCCCAAGGCCCAGCAGCTTCAAGCTCTCTTATTTGCTGAACTGTTGACTCATACTCATTCAATGGGCCATCGGTAAGGATAACCGACTCCATATCCTCTTCCCTCAATAACTCTCTTACGACTTGGTCAAACGCTTCATTAAAATGCGGATAGCTCGCTTCATCAATCGACAAACCCGCCGCCATCGCATGGCCACCAAACTTTTTAATCAGCTCTGGGTGGCGCTTAGATACCAGGTCCAGAGCATCGCGCATATGAAGCCCGGGTATAGAGCGCGCAGATCCTTTTAGCTCCCTATTCTGAATCAGCGGATCATCGCTAGCAGGCGCAAAAGCGATTACGGGCCGATGAAATAGCTCTTTGATACGTGAAGCT
>NZ_LWGJ01000925.1:0-288 GCF_001635845.1 Oleiphilus sp. HI0132
GATCGGCAACGATAGTGATTGGACGCCCTTCTGGCGCGACTGCGCTGTTAGACTTTGAAGCCTGATAGTCTAACTCAGCCTTAAGCAGAGGTTCTACCTCTCCTTGAAATTCACGAAGCTCGGCGACTTTAACGATCGCTCGGCCACCGACAAGAATATCGTCGTGAGTCACGGCTAATGCCAGCGCATCTTTTGGCATTTGATCAGCATTAGAAACCGGAAGCTTGACCATATTGTTCTGGTTCAATACTTGTACATCACTTGAGGAATTTACCATCAAGAAAAACA
>NZ_LWGJ01000926.1:0-596 GCF_001635845.1 Oleiphilus sp. HI0132
AAAGATTGCTTACTGGTATTTGTCAGAATTTTCCCTTGATCAATAATCGCAATGTTGCGGCATAGCGCTTCCGCCTCTTCCAGGTAGTGCGTCGTTAAGATAATTGTCGTACCCTGCTCATTGATTTCCTTTAGAAACTCCCACATTGAGCGTCGCAATTCGATATCTACACCCGCTGTGGGCTCATCAAGAATGAGCAATTTAGGCTTATGCACTAAAGCTCTGGCGATCATTAACCTTCTCTTCATACCCCCGGAGAGCATACGGGATGGTTCATTCCGTTTATCCCACAAGCCCAGTTTCTTCAGATAATGATCACAACTTTCCTCAGCTTCTGAAACGGGAATACCATAATAACCAGCCTGAGTAATAACGATATCACGGACCTTCTCGAACTGGTTGAAGTTAAACTCCTGAGGCACCACACCTAAACAGGTCTTTGCCTTAACCAACTGTTTATCGATGTCGTGGCCAAATATTTTGACCTCTCCAGAACTTTTATTAACCAAGGAAGAAACAATACCAAGTGTCGTTGATTTCCCCGCACCGTTAGGCCCCAATAAAGCGAAGAAGTCACCCTGCTCGACACTGACACT
>NZ_LWGJ01000927.1:0-1044 GCF_001635845.1 Oleiphilus sp. HI0132
GCTAAGTGGTGGACTGAATTCCAAATCAAGCACCCTTCTGCTGTTTATAACAAAGCTAATCATCGAAAAAAGCGTGAGACACCTGGTGCTGACCTCCGAAAGACCCGACAATCACGACGTCCAAAGCGATCATAATGCTGCAGGTATAAGTCAGCAGGAACTGTTCGGCGAGAAGAAAAAGCTAGTCATGAAACTAAATCAAGTACTCATCGGTATTGGTAGCAACCTGGAAAGTCCTCGTCTTCAAGTAATAAAGGCGATAGAAGCCCTATCCCGGCATCCTGAACTAAAGCTAATGTCATCATCATCACTATACAGTAGCTGCCCTCAAGGGCCTCAGGATCAAGATGACTTCGTCAATGCAGTCATCTGGCTTGAAACCGCTCTGGAACCACTCGCTTTGTTAAAGTGTACTCAAACACTTGAAGCCGAATTCGGGCGTATAAAGACTCGGCATTGGGGGGAGCGAATCATCGACCTGGATATTCTATTCTATAACGATGAAACGCTATCAAGCGACGACCCTGACTTACGCATTCCTCACCCTTATGCGCTGGAACGAGACTTTGTGCTGGTACCAGCAATCGAAATTGCGCCTGCTTGGACGCTTCCCGATACATCGACCCTAGAACAACATCTTTCTTCGTGCAGCGAGCATAATTTACTTCGTTTAGATGGCACTCCGACTTGAGTCTCGCGAAACAAGTAGCTAATCTACGCACAAGCTAAGCTCTGTCATAGATTATCAGTAGTCGGTTTTATACTACTGTGAAAACTAAGGATTATATGATGAAAACGACAACCCTGAGCCTTCGTAAACTAAAAGAGTCCAATGGAAAATTCTCCTGTGTCACAGCCTATGACGCAACCTTTGCTAAGTTAGCGTCGGATGCTGGTATCGACGTTTTATTAGTCGGCGACTCTCTAGGCATGGTGTTACAAGGTCAGGACTCGACATTGCCTGTTAGTATTGATGACATGGTCTATCACACTCAATGTGTTAGCAGAGGCGCTCAGTCTCCCTTAATTATGGCCGATATGCCT
>NZ_LWGJ01000928.1:0-4471 GCF_001635845.1 Oleiphilus sp. HI0132
TTGCTTGCATAAGGTGTATCTATAACCAAAATATACCCAAGCATTGAATCGTGTATATTGCACCCTAGTGCCACGACGCCTGGCGTTTCAAACTTGATAGGAGATTCCGGCTTGTCGGCGTAAAGCTTTATTTCAAAGCGCTTTGGCTCTGAAAACGAATAAACATGATGTCTAATATTGTCGCTATTCGGAAAGCTCACTAAATCACCGACCTGAGCAATCAATACATGAGGGGCGAATTGCCTATTTTTCTGATCCATTATCAAGTTCGATGGAATACGCTTATTGCCAGACAAGGAAGCATATTCAGATTCGACTTGAAAATAAACGACACCATCGACAAGTGCTTGGCCATTTTGATCTTGAAGCGTTATATCGACAATTCCAGCAGCCTGACAGATATTAAATGACAGCCATGTCACGATGAAGATAAAACCCCGATCGAATGTATAAAGATTTGTAGACATAAGCGAAAATAAAACTAACTGGCAACATTATTAGAGTTTAGAACGAACAGTCTAGACCATGTGATGAAACTCTGTTTTGTTATAAATACTTGGCTAAGCAATTGTCTAACTCGATTGAGCGGTCATATTACGAAAAGAAAGCGGCGTCATGCCAAAACGTTTTTTAAACTGCCTGTGAAAGTGACTGAGATTATTGAATCCTATGTCTAGGGCAATGCGAGTAATGTCCTTTTTAGAAAACGCGAGTTGCTTTGCAGCATCATCGAAACGCAGTTGCAGAACAAACTCAATTAGACTGAACCCATACTTCTGCTTGAATTTTCGTGTAAGCTGGCTCCGAGATACTGAAAACCTCTTGCTCAAATCATCTAAATTGATATCTTCGACATAATGCCGTCTGACCCATGCAGTAATGTGATCAATATGATCGAAACTGATTTTAGAAAGAGCTGTGTCTTGATGCAGCCTCTCCATATGTAGAAGCAGCATTTTTATAAAGCAGTTTTCCGCAAATGATTGGTTCAAAAGAGAAGGTGACATCGAGAGTGCATCAACTTCTTGAATGCATCTTTCTAGATTGTCGCCCTGATCATTATTGGAATGAGACAGTGTCGTTTCTTGCTTTAGTTTTTCTATAAAGTCGTTATTGCATGGCGAACGCATTAAGTCGAGTGTGGCGGGTTTGATACAAGCAAGCAGTACTTCGCTACATGCTGACTCGCCATCAAAAATGGTAATTTTATGCACCATATTACAAGGAATAAAGATCGCGCTTCCTTGTTTTAGTGTATATGTTGCTAGACTATCTTCAATTAATAAGCCCCCACTCAAGCAGACGAGAAACTCATGCATATTATGTGCATGTTCTTTTATCGCCCCTCTTATAAGCGTTTTTTTCATCCAAAACATATCTTACCCGAAAGTACATAATTTAAATCAGAAAGTACAAGAACCAATGATATAGAAATAATACTATAACTCTTATTATGAACTAATAGTATATAGGATGTAGAAATGATTAAGTTGCACCACTTGAATAATTCACGATCTCAACGCGTTATTTGGGCCTTAGAGGAGTTAGGGCTAGACTTTGAAATAGAATCCTATCAGCGAGACCCTACTACCTACCTAGCTCCAGAAAAACTTAAGGAAGTGCACCCTCTTGGTAAGGCTCCGATCTTGGAAGATGGCGAAAATAAAATTGCAGAGTCTGCGGTTATCATCGATTATCTAGTGAATCAGTACGCTCCAAATCTAAAGCCGGAAATCAACACTGAAGAATATTTAAACTACCAATACTGGATGCACTATGCTGAAGGTTCATTGATGCCTTATCTCGTTATGAAGCTTGTATTTGATAAGGTTAAAACCAGCCCGATGCCTTTTTTTGCTAGACCTATTGCAAAAAAGATCGCCGAAAAAGCAATTTCTACCTTTATAAAGCCAAATTTAATCACACATTTAAGCTATATCAATCATTACTTAAATGGACGTTCTTGGTTCTGTGGTGATGCCTTGAGTGGTGTTGATTTTCAAATGATTTTTCCACTAGAAGCAGCCTGCGCAAGAGGCCTGGCAACTCCCGAAACACATCCTAATATTAGCAATTATGTTGCCAGTATTCATGCTAGGCCCGCATACCAGGCCGCCATAAATGCAGCTGGTGATTACGATTACGCATAGTCTGGCTTAACGCTATACAACATATTAACAACAGCAACCGTCTCCCTGGCCCTAACAAAGAAGGTCTCCGCTAGACCTTCTTTTCCACAGGTCAATCACACCCGCTGTTAATCACCACACCCTATGTTAAAGAAGCGATAAATTGTTCATGAAATACAATGCTATCGACAGGCTTTGAATAAAGATAACCCTGAGCTTGAATACAGCCCAGTTTAATTAGTTCACTCTCTTGTGCTTTCGTTTCTACACCTTCAGCAATCAACGAAAGCTTAAAAGTGTCGCCTAAAGAGATTATTGTCTTAATCAAATCACAATATGGGCTTCGAAGGGGTATGTATTAACAGCTAACCTGCCTGACTCTTGGTTACACGTGATAGCCCAAGAAATCGTCGGGCTCACATTTTCGTTTGACGCTTTCACCTTCTTTCTAGTAGAAGTTAAAGTGTCTAAAAATAGAATAAATCTAGAAGAAGCTTATTAACATCCGCCAATGGGACAGGATCTTTGGCGAATAAGACACTCAATCGAGAATGTGAACTTATCGTGGTAGGAATTATCTAGATAATAAAGAGGCATATCTCAGTAACAAGATATGCCTCTAACTTGGTAAACAATTTCAGGATGTATAATTAGAGCGTTGGCACTTTCAAAGTTGACTGTTTATTGCTGCTATATTCAAAATCCACAAAGTAATCGACACCCGTTGGAGATTGATATTGTGGGTCTTTGGTATCAACAGCTAGAACAAGGCGATGACCCGCGGGTACATCGTATGCTGTCGTTACTAGATCGAAGTCGACAGAAATTTTTTCGCCGGAGTTTGTGTCTGGCAATGTAATCGCGCCATGAGTTATTAATTTTCCAACACCCAAAGCATTCATGTCATAAAGATAAGCAACTAGCTGGATCTCATCGTGCTTTGGTTGTATCTGTAGTGATACTGAAGGATTCCCACGTATTTGCATTTCTTCGCTCAGCCAGCTCGATTTCCAATGGATACTTCTAATATCCGAGGCGGCTGGAATACTCGCTAAGATAGGCACCTCTAACTGCTCAAGAATTTGTGATAACAGCGGAATCTGCGTGCTAAATAAGGTACCGGCCCAAGCATTGATTGTGTTGTCTCTGCCGAAGAAGCTCCAGTATGGGTAGCTCTCCATATCACCATCATCGAAGGCTGAGCGAGGGTGTAAGTAAAAGGTTTCTGTACTGGAATCTTCTATAGGGAAGTGGTCAAAGCTATCGTACTGATCTTCAAACTTCACTTTCATTGTAATGGGTTTAGCGCTTGCTATCGGCGTGTTATCACCCTTTAAGTGATGATCAAACCATTGATAGGTACTTGTCCAAGGTAAGGCTTCCGCACCGATGACTGGAGGAAGTAAGTCTGCTGAAGCATGAGTACCTGAAACCAAATCAATATGTTTTGGCCCGGTAAGCTGTTCAAACATACTCATTAATGAGTTAGGTTGGAACAAATTATCACCATAAGCTTTGGCGATATAAACTGCCGTACCATTGGTATTAAGCTCATCAACATAATTGGATGGAGAGCGAACACCCGCCCACTCCATAACAGCAGGAATCTCACTTAAGTTCTGATTTTTGATATTTGACCAGTGCTGCTCGACAATTGGGTCCAGATTTCCGAGTAAGTTGCCACTTAGTGTTAGTAGCTCACCCCAGACCAAGCGAGGTGTTTGGTTTCCATATAACGAATCTGCCAAGCTGCCCCAAGCACTCATTGCTGAAACGGCTTTTATTCTAGGGTCGTGTGCTGCGCCAATCAAAGAAATACCTGAACCATAGGAAACACCCGCACTCCCTATTCTCTCTGGGTCTACGTTATAGTTTTCGATAAGGTAATCTATCACACGGCTAAAATCATCGATGTCCTTTGGGCCAGCCGTATTAATCATGCCTTCTGATGTGCCGAAACCTCGAGTGCTATAACTAAAAACGATGTAGCCCTTTTCTGCTAACTCTCCTGCTTGTGTTAAATACTCATATTCATTCAGAGCCCAGCTATTTACAAAAATGATGGCTGGTGCTGGTTCTGACAGGTCATTAGGAACAAAGACATTGGCGGCCAAGTCAACACCATCATTTGCCTCCACAATGATGTCATCATTTGTTGTGTAGGCATCAGAGGTCGGAAAGATACCTTGGTTCAACAGTCCTGCAACAAAACTAAGTGCGGGGATATATCCATCATTATTAGCTTGTGCAGCCGGGACAAGCACACTTGCGGCAATACTTGCTGTTAGAATTGTTTTAATTAACTTCATTATTTTTATCCTTATTTTTATTATCTTAACTAG
>NZ_LWGJ01000929.1:0-281 GCF_001635845.1 Oleiphilus sp. HI0132
AGCATGCTTAGAAGGCTGGAAACCGACTATCCAGGCTCTAAAGTAATTGTGGTTTTTGACGCTAAAGGTAAGAACTTTCGTCATGAAATTTACCCTGACTATAAAGCGAATCGTCCACCGATGCCTGATGATTTACGTTCTCAGATCGCGCCGATTCACGAGATCATTGAAGCAATGGGTTTGCCTTTACTCATCATTCCTGATGTCGAAGCGGATGATGTGATTGGTGCCTTGGCGCATCAGGCAACGCAAAAGAAGATCGATGTGGTGATCTCAACTGG
>NZ_LWGJ01000930.1:0-345 GCF_001635845.1 Oleiphilus sp. HI0132
CAAAATCAATAAGCACAGCACATTACACATCATCACTCGCAACGCTCCAGCCGTTTATTATGAAGGCCGAGAGGGCCCCGCTGGCTTTGAATATGACCTTGCGAAAATGTTTGCCGAAGATGCGGGACTCAAACTGGATGTAAAAGTCGCGGCCACCCGCAGCCAGATTTTGTCAGCACTCGATAACGACTATACCAACATTGCGACCGCCAGCATGGTCGCCTCCGATACGCGCGCAGATCGATATAAATACTCCAGCTCTTACATGGAAACAACCCCCATCGTCGTCTATCGATACGGTAGTGTTAGACCGCGAGATATTAGCGATATTATTGACAAGCGTAT
>NZ_LWGJ01000931.1:0-249 GCF_001635845.1 Oleiphilus sp. HI0132
GTCTGAGTTTAGCGAAGACTTCGGTACTAAAATGCGCCACTATATTGTTAACCGGATGAATAATATTTCCACCCTTATTAACAATGCCGAAAAACAGATCCCCAAAAAATATTGGATCAGAACCGACCAGTCGACCAAAGATGAGTTAGAGGATTTCTACAAGAATATTCGTTTAACGCTTAAGGTTACAGATCGCTTTGATGCCCGCGCTTTATCCTTATTATGGAAAATACGCTGCCATACCTCTCC
>NZ_LWGJ01000932.1:0-317 GCF_001635845.1 Oleiphilus sp. HI0132
CCCAAACGAAGCACTTCAATACCTTTCACTAGAAAAGGATATGACATAAAGCCGAACAATTTGTATTCGGATGTGTATTCAGGTTTATCGCAGTCAAGCGTCAAAACACACTCTACTAAAACATCTTTTTATCGGACTCGTGCAGGGAAACCTCTATCGGAACCTGAATCGTCGGATAGGCCTGTATACGTAAGTACTGAAAAGGATGAGGCTTTCTATCTGGAAGGTGTGAAAGCTTTGCCTCAAATGCTGGTAGAGGAAAGTCAAAAGCAGGAGCTCAAAGAGCATCCTCATATCGACTTATTTGATATGTTTGT
>NZ_LWGJ01000933.1:0-530 GCF_001635845.1 Oleiphilus sp. HI0132
AAAATGACAACTGAAATTATAACTGCACTTATTACACTACTTACCGTTGCCACCTTTACTGTCTGGTACAAGGTATATAAGGAAATTACAAATCCCGCGATAAGAGAACATGAATCACCAACCAATCGTGTAACGAAAATTGCTTGTCGCCCTGAATTTGATCTCCAGCGTAAGCTAGTTAACATTCAGACTCAAATCAAAAAAGAACTATCTACACCTGAAATTAGCAAACATATAAAGAAAGCTAACACTAACGAAATGAGGAACGATAAGTTCCGTTGGATAGATTTGCCTTACCTAAAGTTCGACTGTTTAGATGCACCTGATATGAGCACTTATAGCCAGTTTGCATCAATTAAAGATTTTGGAAGCGAAGACGTAAAAGAAGAAAGTGTACAAGAAAGGTTTTTGCCTAACTTTAAATATGATTTAGCTGAAATATCGATTGACTCAAAAACATTTTGCTGGAGTAAGGCGTTCGTAAAGCCCGATGCAGTGTTCTATGACAAGGATAAGGATGAGTACATTGT
>NZ_LWGJ01000934.1:0-501 GCF_001635845.1 Oleiphilus sp. HI0132
TCTTCAGCCTGAACCAAACTGCCGCCCAATTTTTCCAAATTTGGCGCGAGCCACTCAAGACTGCCCGAAGCCGGTGTAATCGGATAAGCCGCAACAAAGCGCGTACCTGCCTTTAGCGCACCGAGACCACAAGACTCACTACCATTTACCAACCATTGTGGAGATCTTTCACTCTTATCTGCCAATTGAACTTGCGCCACTTCCTGGTATTGGTCAGCCAGGTTCCAACCCGCAATTAACCAGTCTTCAGCCTGCGACAGCAACTCTTCTTTCTTGGCAAAGTGCTCTCTCAATACCTTCTGTATCGTGCCTTGCTCCAAACCTAAGAATTTAGCTAACAGGCCCGCAGCGACAATATTCTCTCCGCCATCAGCGGTCTCACTTGCCAGTGTATCCAATGGAAGCTCGACGACGCGAGCACCAGAGTCTTTAACAAACTCTGGAGTCTTAGTCTGATCTTTCCCTATGATAACGACACTGTTTTCGTTCAATGGCACTTCA
>NZ_LWGJ01000935.1:0-484 GCF_001635845.1 Oleiphilus sp. HI0132
TCTTTTCTTTGTTGATGTCTCAGTGGAAAACGCATGAGTTTGAGTCTAACCGGCTTATTGTGCATGCCCAATATGAACAGCAATTAAATCGTTTGATAGAAACTTCTGCGGATAAAGTGATACAGCTAGCGAACTCGGCAAGTTTGAATAAAATTTTAATGGAGGCAATCCGGGGAAACGATGTCGAAAGTTTTCGCAGTGAAATAGAAGAGCTTGATTGGAATTTACAAGCCGATGGGGGATTGTCAGTATTGGCTTTGTTTGATACTCAGCTTGGTATATTACACTCGACTGACTCATTGCAACACCAAGAGAGTGTTAGGGAGGTGCTCCAGAGAGAAGCGCCCTCTTGGCGTGTAGATTGTAACTCTGTTTGCCGAATTGTGACTTACACTGCCATGCTTTATCAGGGGGATGTTTTGGGTGTCATCGTTCTGGCAGAGCCATTAAGTAATGTAATGCTTAGGTTTCAGCACGTCTCAAA
>NZ_LWGJ01000936.1:0-286 GCF_001635845.1 Oleiphilus sp. HI0132
TACCTTCTTCAAACCATGGAATATTTCAGCGCCCGCACGCAGTGCTTCGGCAAAAGTAGGAGCAGAAACTGGCTGAACCATAAACTCTTGGATATCAACATTGTTGTCTGCGTGCTCACCACCATTGATGATATTCATCATTGGCACAGGCATAGAGTACTGACCAGAAGTACCGTTTAGATCAGCAATATGCTCATAAAGCTCAACGCCTTTTTCTTGTGCTGCTGCTTTCGCTGCTGCCAAAGAAACCGCCAAAATTGCATTAGCACCCAGCTTAGCTTTATTC
>NZ_LWGJ01000937.1:0-279 GCF_001635845.1 Oleiphilus sp. HI0132
ATGCCCAGATCGGTTACGATATACTTTCGACGTCTGACTTAGAGGTCTTGCGAGCGGGCGCGCTCATTGCAGGTGGGCATCACGAGAACTGGGACGGTTCAGGCTATCCAAACGGTATTGCGGGTGAAGATATTCATATCTTTGCGCGAATTGCTTCGGTGGCAGATGTGTTCGATGCGCTGGTGAATCGTCGATGCTATAAACAAGCTAGGTCTATAGACGAGACATTAAACTTCTTCAAAGAGATGAAAGGCACTAAGTTCGAGCCGCGTTTGGTTG
>NZ_LWGJ01000938.1:0-13569 GCF_001635845.1 Oleiphilus sp. HI0132
CGCTCGGGGACGGCGCTCCAGCCAATACAGTCTGTAGCTATCAGTTCAAGCAAGCCAATGACAGAAGCAAGTATTTTCTTTTGGTCAACCCCTTCTTGCTGAAAAACTTTTTTTTGCTCTAGAAAAATGATCGTAAATAATGAAAAGCGCCAGACAGATAAAATGTTCGCAATTTCATGGGGGAAGCAATTCTTGCGGAGCCAAACGTCGAAGCAACGGTCCAAGATAAAAGCAATATTATTAACGCCACTTTTCTGTGCGCCTTCATAATGCTTCTTTAGATGATCTAACAAGCTCACTTCGTACTGACCTACTTCTAAGACAAAGTGCTGTCGAACACCCTCTAAATCTAGAGTTTTGTCGGTACTAGTGCCAAAATCCTGTAGATACTTAAGCTCAGGCACACGTAGCTTTTGACACAAAGCCCTCACAAAACTCAAGTCATTACTAAGGCGGCTCACGAAGAAATTACTGCATTAATTTTTTCCATACGCTTCATTATAGTTATCTATATTCAATACGCTGTAAAAAAATACATTTTTAGTTGCTCTACATCATTGCAATCCATCCCTGTATCCAGCAACATTACTTTTAATTTTTACAGTTCCGTCTATCGTTAGAAAAACAACCTTGGATAGCAGGTTTATTCTTGCACTAGAATTCACGAATCAAGCAGCCTAATAGTTTTTGGGATAAGTTGAGAGAAAATGAGCAACAAATTAGATAACGTAAATATCGCTTCTCACGAAGTGTTAATCACACCCGAGCAGTTAAAGAAAGAGATTCCACTTACAGAAAAAGCAATCGAATCTGTGACAAATGGGCGTCAGACAATTAACGATATTCTTGACCGAAAGGATCATCGAATTTTTGTCGTCATTGGCCCTTGCTCAATTCATGACGTTGATGCTGCTAAGGAATACGCAAAAAAGCTGAAAGCTTTGTCCGACAAAGTATCTGACTCCCTGTACATCGTGATGCGTGTCTATTTTGAAAAACCTCGAACAACTGTTGGATGGAAAGGTCTTATCAATGACCCTCACCTAAATGATTCATTTGAAGTTGAAGAAGGCCTGCATATTGGCCGCCAACTACTAATAGACATTTGCGATATGGGCCTACCTACCGCTACCGAAGCACTTGATCCAATCTCACCACAATACTTGCAAGATACAATTTCCTGGTCTGCTATTGGTGCGCGTACCACAGAGTCCCAAACACACCGCGAAATGAGTAGCGGTTTGTCAGTTGCAATCGGCTTTAAGAATGGCACAGACGGCGGCCTTGGCGTTGCGATGAATGCACTTAAATCTGCATCACACCCTCATAGCTTTTTAGGGATTAATCGCGAAGGACAAGTATCGGTAGTTCGCACTAAAGGCAACCCATATTCTCACGTTGTCTTGCGTGGTGGTGGCGGTAAACCTAATTATGACTCAGTTAACGTTGCACTATGCGAGCAGGAACTTGAGAAAGCAAAACTTAGTAAGAACATAATGATTGATTGCAGCCACGCAAACTCAAACAAAGATGCTAACCTGCAGCCACTGGTTATGCAGGACGTTTGCAATCAGATCATCGACGGCAACAAATCTATCGTTGGCATTATGGTTGAGAGCAATCTTAAGTTTGGTAACCAATCGATTCCTGAAGATTTATCTCAGCTTGAGTACGGCGTATCAGTTACCGATGCTTGTATCGACTGGGAGACAACTGAAAAATCGTTACTGGAAATGCACGAGAAACTAAAAGACGTGCTACCTAAGCGATAAACAGTTCAAACGATTTAAAGTAATAAAAAAGCCGCTCAATCTGAGCGGCTTTTTTATTGATAAGCACAAATGGTCACTCCAACCATTTCAGCTTATCGCGCAAGCTAACAACATCGCCAATAATAATTAAAGTCGGAGCGGCAACCTTTTGGTTCTTGATAATATCCACAATAGTTGACAGCGTTCCTTCATAAACCTTTTGATGCCTTGTTGTCCCTTTGGAAACCAGAGCTATAGGCTTATCAGTACGCATCCCATTCTCAATCAGAGATGAACAGATGGTTGCAAGCCCCGTTAAGCCCATATAAAAAACCAGGGTCTGATTCTCCTGAACTAATTCATGCCAGGGAAGATCACAAGTATCGTTCTTTAAGTGGCCAGTAACAAAACGTACCGATTGAGAATAGTCGCGATGAGTTAAAGGTATGCCTGAATAAGCGGAACAGCCCGATGCAGCAGTAATTCCTGGCACAACCTGGAAACTCACTCCCTCTTCTGCCAGCGTTTCTATTTCTTCGCCACCACGACCAAATATAAATGGGTCGCCGCCTTTCAAACGCAGTACTCTCTTACCCTGCTTTGCGTACTTAACAAGCAATTCGTTAATCGACTCTTGTGGGACAAGGTGATTTGAACGCTCCTTTCCAACATTAATACGCTCCGCATCATGCCTGACAAGCTCTAATATTGGTTCAGATACCAAACGATCGTACAAAACGATATCTGCCTGGCGAATCAAGCGCAAAGCCTTGAACGTTAATAAGTCGGGATCTCCGGGCCCTGCGCCGACCAAGTAAACCTCACCGTCATTACTTGGCGCAGTAGAAGAAAGATCTTCAATGGCAGACTCTAATAGGTCAACAGCGTCTTCTTCCTTTCCTGAAAAAACCAACTCAGAGAACTTACCTTCCAAGTGTTTTTCCCAAAAGCGCCTTCTCGCATTAATACCATCAACACCCTCACGTACCTGCTGCCGGTACTTTTTAGCGATCATCGCCATACGGCCAAAAGCATGTGGAAGGTTTGCCTCTAAACGACTACGAACCAAACGCGTTAAAATAGGCAATTCACCACTACTAGATACCGCGGCAATAACAGGTGAGCGGTCAATAATAGAAGGAAATACGAAATCACTAATATCTACTCGATTAACGACGTTAATCGGGATATTTCTCTGCTTAGCAGTCTTTGCTATAGCTTCATTAACAACCTTATCTTCAGACGCTGCGACAGCTAAGCTGATACGCCCCCAGACCAAATCATTATTAGGGCTCTCTGCAGTCAGCGAAACACGCTCTATGTCATTAGTTTCGACCAATGCTTTTAAGCCTTGATCGGTCAGAGTGTCTGTAGCCAAGCGTACTTTGCACTTGGTTTTAAGTAATACTTCTATTTTACGTGCAGCAGCTGCGGAGTCTCCGACCACAAGGACACGACTACCTTTTAAACTAAAAAAAAGTGGTAAAAAATCCATCGTGACTCCTCAGTTACAGACCGTTGATAAACTAAGCAATGACTTCAAGTCCGCCCATATAAGGAACAAGCACTTCAGGAACTTTAATCGAACCATCTTCTTGCTGATAGTTCTCCATCACCGCAATCATCGTACGACCGACCGCTAGACCAGAACCATTTAAAGTATGAACAAGTTGTGGTTTTTTCATTTCAGGAGAGCGGTATCGAGCCTGCATACGACGAGCCTGAAAATCCTTTGTATTACTGCAAGAGGAAATCTCACGATAGGCTTTCTGTCCGGGCAGCCAAACTTCAAGATCGTAGGTCTTCACAGCAGAAAAGCCCAGGTCACCACCACACAACAATACTTTTCGGTACGGCAAACCCAGCTTTTGTAAAATACCTTCAGCATGTCCCGTCAAGGCCTCTAGTGCTTGGGCTGAATCTTCCGGCTTAACGATCTGAACCATCTCAACCTTGTCGAATTGATGCTGACGAATCATACCGCGCACATCACGACCATAGGATCCAGCCTCACTTCTAAAACATGGTGTATGGCAAACAAGTTTGATAGGCAGCTTGGCCGAGTCGATAATCTCATCGCGAACAATATTGGTTGCAGGAACCTCTGCCGTCGGGATTAAGTAAAACTCTCTGTCTGCATGCAATTTAAATAAATCTTCTTCAAACTTCGGTAACTGACCAGTTCCGAACAATGAGTCACTATTAACAACGTAAGGAAGGTAGACTTCTTCATAACCATTTTCAGCTGAATGCGTATCAAGCATGAACTGCGCTAAAGCACGATGAAGCTTGGCTAACTGTCCGCGCATCACCACAAAACGTGAACCGGTCAATTTACTTGCAGTTTCAAAGTCTAATTGTTTATTGATGTCACCTAAAGCTACGTGATCTTTAACCTCGAAATCAAATTTTCCAGGCTCACCCCACTTTAATACTTCGACGTTATCATCTTCAGAATTACCTTCAGGCACTTCAGAGTCTGGTATATTAGGCATGCCTGCAAGCAAATCGTTTAACTGATCCTGCACTTCACTTAATTCCGCCTTTGCAGATTCTAAAGAAGCACCAATTGTATCCATTTCGGCAATTAGTGGCGCAATATCTTCTCCGGCCGCTTTGGCTTTACCAATCGATTTTGAGCGAGTGTTGCGTTCATTTTGAAGCTCTTCAGTCTTTGACTGTATTTGCTTACGCGACTCTTCTAGGGATGAAAACAAGTCTGTATCAAACTTATACTTCTTTATTGCCAGCTTTTCAGCGATTTCATTGGTTTCGGTGCGGACGAGTTTTGGATCTAACATAAATAAAATTCTTGCGTTAATGTTTAGTCGTTAAATTAGTAATGTTTTGGTATTTAATATTCTTAGAGGCTAGCGCGCGAGATCAGCACCCCGGCAAATAGCGCGACAATGCAAATCAGTGTTGTACCTATAATATAAAATGCAGCAATTAATATTTCGCCACGATCCAGCAATTGCCAGGCCTCAAGCGAAAAAGTAGAGAACGTCGTAAACGCGCCAAGAAACCCGGTCATAACGAAAGGCTTCATGTCAGCAGGAACGATACTTTTCTCAACGATATATACATAGGCAAAGCCCATCAATAATGAGCCTAGAATGTTCGCGGTCATAGTACCCCAAGGGAATGCTCGAGAGCCTACAAGGGAAACGAGCCCATAACGCGCAAGCGCGCCCAGGGCGCCAGCAACGGCGATCAGTAACAAGTGATTCATTAGAGATTTGAGGTTCCTTTATAACACTCGCAGAGTTTACCGCGAAAAGACGATAAAACACACCGAAAAAACGAATATTCCCACTCTAACCGGGCATTTCTTTTCGTTTAATTTCAATTAGCAAGCCCTCATTTATCTCTGTTAAATTACGAGCCCTGGCAACTTTTTCTACGCGGGATTTTACAAATGGCCTAATGAAAAAAGGGACCTTCTTCAAGCGTGCCTTTGCGCAACTGCGCCAAACGATTGCGCTTTCTGTCATCCTTTATCTCCCATACCTAATTTATTCAGATAATGTTAACAGTCTACCCACCTGACTGCTAACCCTCCCTGAGAGGTTTCCTTGAACTCTTCTGACATTGCCTCACCAGTTTGCTTCATCGCCGCAATACAATTATCCAAGGTAATTAAATGGCTACCGTTACCGTGCATCGCAAGTGACGCAGCCGCATAGGCTTTGATGGCACCAAATCCGTTCCGCTCTATACAAGGTACTTGAACAAGACCTTTTACCGGATCGCAAGTCATACCTAAATGGTGTTCTAGGGCAATCTCTGCTGCATTTTCTATTTGCCAAATAGTCCCCCCCATGACAGCACAGCAAGCAGCTGCCGCCATCGCTGAGGCAGAACCGATTTCCCCTTGGCAACCGACCTCAGCCCCCGATATAGAGCCAGTATCTTTAATTATCGCGCCGATGACTGTCGCAGTTAGCAGAAACTCTCGTGACTTAGATTCTGAAATCTCTTCATGCTTGGTTAGATAATAAAGCAATGCTGGGACTACACCCGCCGCACCGTTTGTTGGCGCGGTTACGACTGCTTGTCCCGCAGCATTCTCTTCATTGACCGCCATTGCGTATGCACAAAGCCAATCATTGACACTAGCATTACTGGGATTCGCGCTAAGATCGGAATATAACTTGTTTGCACGCCGCTCTAATAACAGTCCTCCGGGCAGTTGCCCATCAGCAGATAAACCACGTTCTATGCTTGCAAACATCGCCTCCTTAACTGTGCAAATATTTGCCTCAGTAACACTCTCAGCACTACTCATGCATTCATTTTCCATCTGAATTACTGCAAAGCTTTTATCTTCTTTCTCGGCGATAGACAGCAACTCACTCATGTTTGAATAGGTATGTTTCTGGCTGTGGCCGAACGGCACTTTACGCCTCCCTTTTTTCTCCTTTTGGCGCTTACTCTTATCGGCAAGTTCATCTTTAGTTAAAATAAAACCGCCACCAACGGAAAAGTACGTTTCAGACAAAATGACCCGTTCTTTCTCACCAGCACTTGATAGCGTAAAGCTGAAACCATTCGGATGTTCCGGGTACACGAGCTTCATATCAAACTCTATTCCCGACGCTGGGCCAAAGTTTACACACACACCTTGAACAATTTCGATAAAGTTTTTTTGCTGAAAACTATCAATCGCTTTTTCTAAATTACCGTTGAATGAAAGCTTAGCGGCCTGTGCCGGCGAATAGCCATTGAGACCCAGAAGGATTGCCGTATCTGTACCATGACCAATACCCGTATACGCTAAGGAACCTGTCAAGCGGCACCTAAGATTAAGGCGCTTGCCTTTAAGAAAGGTGGGATTTATAGCCTTTATCTTAGTGACGAAGTCCTTTGCGGCAATCATAGGGCCATTAGTATGAGAGCTGGAAGGTCCAATACCTAGTTTAAATAGATCTGTAATACTCGTGAACATAATACAACCTCACGCGTGATTTCTTTCTATGCAGGTAGCAACAAACCATAATCATCTTATTATAGCCTTAAACCCGTAACTCAGCCTGAACTTACAGCCTCATATAATAATTTATGGGTAGACACAGCCGATATTTGTCTATGACAAACAAACGATTAAGCCTTACAATGCAGCCGTGCTTATTATGGAGGATCGCTATGAAAAACTTATTCGACATCACCACGTCTACCCTTGCATCAACACTACGTGTTTGGCGTGGCACGTCAGCGAGCAAGGTTGCAATACAACCTGAGCAGGAGCTGGTTATATTCGACAGAGAAGGTTGCCCGGAATGTCGGTTTGTCAGGGAAGCACTGACCGAACTCAACCTTGATGCAATGGTAGCCCCCTGCCCAATCGGTGGGCGTGATATAAAAAAACTTGCACAAGAATCCGGCAGCCAGACGCTCCCAAGGTTATTCGACCCCAACACTGACCTCAATATTGCTGGCCGCGATGAAATTGTTACTTACCTATTTAAAGAGTACAGGGGCTTGGAAGTCCCTAAGCAACTCCGCCGCAGTTTAATGAATGATACGGCATCCAAACTGGCTAGTGTTTTACGTAATAATGCAGGTGTCCACGCGCGCCCTGCAAAAGCGGCTAAACTCCCATTGACGCTATATAGCTTCGAATCCAGCCCTTTTTCTCGTGTAGTAAGAGAAAAACTATGCGAACTTGAATTGCCATACTTACTGATCAATTTGGGCAAGCAGCAACTAGCTGATATGGGTCCGGCAAACTTCCGCTTCAGCATTGGCGCTTATCAACCATTAGAAAACACCAAGCGCGATGATTTCTTTAAAAAACATGGAAACGTGCAAGTACCGTTTCTTATTGATCCCAATACCGGAACAGAAATGTTTGAGTCTCAAGAAATTGCTCGCTATTTAGAGTCCACTTACGCGCAATAAAACGCGTTGACACAGCATATATAGCCTCTTATTTTCTTTAGTTAGCCATAAGCGCTAGTGTTACAACTTTAAAACCAGTAATATCCGGCGCTAATTTTGTTCCTTTGATACGGCATTACACCTCATGGCTAAACCTAAAAAACAACGACCGCTTTGGCACCCCTCATTTCTGCTTACCTGGCTCATTGTGTTTGTACTGTTCTCCATTGCACACCTACCCTTATTGTGGAAGCACTCTATTGCTAAAAAGTTGGGCAACCTCACTCACAATAAAATGAAAAGCAGAGTTAAGGCATGCCGACAGAATATTGATGCCTGCTTTCCAGAGTTAAGTGATAATGAACGCGAACAGTTGGTAAAAGATGTATTCACATCTACGTCTGAAGGCTTCATAGAAACACTTCAGTCCTGGTGGCGTGACCTTAGCCCTTATATGAGCAAGGTAGAAGTCTATGGCCTAGAACACTTAAAAGAAGCAGAGAAACGAGGTGGCGGCGTATTTCTTTTAGGTGGGCATTTTGGTATTTTCGATATTGCCCTGCCGTTTATCGCAGCACAACTTCAAAAACCTGGCTATATGTATCGACCCAACAACAATCCGGTAGTTGATTGGATGATTGAAAGTGGACGCCAGAGAAATGTTGATATTGAAAGCTTCCATAAAAGACAACTGAAAGAAATGATTCAGTTTATGAAAGAAGGCGGTGAAGTCTGGTATGCACCTGACCAGGATTTCGGCAAAAAGTGCGACCTTTTTGCTCCATTCTTTGGTATCGATGCCGCCTGTATATCGACTCCTAGCTGGATCGCTCGCGAATCTGGGGCAGCTGTCATCCATGTCTCGCAATACCGCCTCCCTAATGGCCGCTATGAAATCTACTTTTCTCCCATCCTTGAAAACTTTGGTGAAGACAATGAAGCCGATGCCAGAGCATGGAATAAGCTCTTAGAAGAGTCGATCCGAAGGCATCCTAGTCAGTATTTATGGCTACACAAGCGCTTTAAAACACGCCCCCCCGGTGAAGCTAAATTTTATTAGCACACAAACTTCGCTTACAGCGTCTTCGACGCTACTGCCATGCTCAACACGCACTGTTATAAAATCAACAATAAGCAAAGAATTCCTTACAGCTACGCCTGCCAGAGCAATTACATCTATCATTGTAGCTGCAGAAAAGCTTTGCCTGAGCAGCCAATGACTTGGAAAAACACCAATTAACCCCAGCGGAATAAATACCATCACCAAAAGGTGGGAGACGAAAGGATTAGTAACAAATACCTAGACAACATCAGAAGACGCAATTGATCAATAAACTACATATTCGGTTTGCGATTAATTCAGGAGCTTCATGCCAAACTTTACCGCTCGAAAAGACAGCCACACAAGCCTAGGGAAAACGCTGAGGAGACATAAAAGCTAAATTTGTATCGAAACTAGCTTTGCTTAAAGCACTTTTCGGAACTCAACTGATAAATCGCATATACTTAGCTACAAATTACGCTTTTTGAGAGACTCCATTGTCATCTTTTCTTGATTTACTATTGTACACCTCAAATATTACCTTACCCATTTTTATCATTGTATTTCTAGGGTGGTTCCTTCGACGAACAAGCTGGTTAACTGAAAGTTTCATCAATTCCGGCTCAAAACTCGTTTTCACCATCGCATTACCCGCTCTGTTATTTATCAAAGTACTGGAATCTGACCTATCAGCCGTTTTTGATACTAGGCAAGTTATGTTTGCTTTGCTTGTAACTGTAGCTGGATTCCTAGCCTGCTGGCGGCTAAGCGGCACGATGAAACTTCTACCAGAAAATAGAGGCGTTTTTGTACAAGGAGCCTTTCGTGGAAATATGGGTATCGTTGGCCTAGCACTTTGCATGAACATGTATGGCGATGAAGGTTTAGCTGTCGGCTCTATTCTACTGGCTTTTTTAACACTGCTTTATAATGTCCTGTCTGTCTTTGCGCTGACATTACCGTTCCATTCAGATAAACGTTTTGATTGGCTATCGATGGCAAAAGACATGGCGAAAAACCCGCTGATCATCGCCATTGTTACAGCACTTGTGCTTAACCTCCTGCAGTTAGAGCCACCAGCCATCATTATGAAAAGCGGCGAGTACTTTGCAAACATGACTTTGCCTCAAGCATTGATTTGCGTAGGCGGTTCGATCAAGTTAAATGAATTAAAAGATAGCAATCATCTTGCATTAAAAGCAACTTTACTGAAGCTTGTTGGATTGCCATTGCTGTTCACCCTTGCCGCCTTAGTGATGGGTTTTAAAGATTTAGCATTGGGTACTTTGTTTCTTATGTTCGCAAGCCCCACAGCTACAGCGAGTTTCGTAATGGCTAAGGCCATGCGAGGCAACGCCGAATTGGCCGCAACGATTATCGCTTTATCCACCGTACTGTCACTATTAACAGTAAGCACAGGAATATTTGTACTGCGGGCATTAGGTTTGGCCTAAGCGTGCCTCGTCTTTGTTAAATTGATCCTTCAGGGCTTAACGCCCTACGAAGACCGCATCACGACGCTCGATAAATGACTGAACTCCCTCATTCATATCTTCTGACTCAATGACGGGCTTTAAGCTAGGAAAAAGTTGCTTTATGGCCGATGCCTCGCCTTCTTGTCTTGCAAGCTTAGATGAAGTCAAGCTTCCACGTACAGCCAAAGGAGCTGCCTTAGCGATCTTCTGTGCTAGCGCTAAGGCACATTCTAACTGCTTCCCTGGCTCACATATTTCCTGAATCATTCCCATGCGATACGCATCAGCGGCCGACCACTCGTCACCCGTGAGTAAATATCGTTGAGCATTGGCCCAACCCATTTCATTCTGTAACCGTATCGTTGCCCCACCACAGGCAAACAAACCACGCTGAACCTCCAGCTGAGCAAAGCGTGCATTCTCCGAAGCAACTCTGATATCTGTATTGAGCATCATCTCAACCACCCAGGTATAGCTATAACCTTGCACCGCCATAATAACAGGCTTCGACAAGCTTGGGCCTGATAATGCAAAGGGGTCTATGGTTCTCTCAGGCAAAGGCGGCAAGCCTCCTGATTTAAGAGGCTCTAACCAATCAGTGAGCTCCAAGCCAGCTGAAAAATGTTCTCCCTCTGCGTAAAATACGGCAACACACAAATTATTATCATGCTCCAGCTGGTAATAGGCTCGTGCAATATCGTGATACATTTCGACCGTTAGCGCGTTATACTTTTCCGCTCGATTAACCTTGATCAATAAGATCGAACCTCTTACATCGACTTCAATATAGCTCACTTTTTCCTCCGCTTTCGAATTTGGTTTATGTCTCAAGGTCTAGAACCAGTTTGGCTGCATTTCAAAACAGGTATCGTCTCGCCCCAAAAGTAGATCTGCTTCGTGCTTAGCTAATGGTAATTGCCATTTAATATAATATTGAGCAGCCTGGAGTTTGCCACGGTAAAACGAAAGCTCTTCATGGTTTGCGGGCTCAGTTTCGGCAATCCCCTTTTCTGCCGCTAAGGCCTGGCGTAACCACAGCCACGACACCACCACGCGAGCAAACATCGAAAGGTAAGAACTGGCATTAGATAAGGTCAAGTCAGGAGATTCTTTCTGAAGGTCAGCGCCTAATTGCATAGTAACCCTATGCACTAGTGACAAATGTTCTTCAATTGTTTGCGCCCACGCTTGAAGCCTTTCACTGGATTCTTTAGCACGAGAAAGGTCTAAATTCACCTTAGAGACCAGAACTTGAAGTCCTTTACTGTTGCGCTGCCATAGCTTGCGACCCACTAAATCCAAGGCCTGGATACCATTCGTTCCTTCATGAATTGGGTTTAACCTATTGTCGCGCCAATATTGTTCGACAGGGTACTCTCTGGTATAGCCTGCACCGCCAAGCACCTGAATCGCTAGATCATTCGCTTTTACACCAACTTCGGAGCTCCATGATTTGATCACGGGTGTCAGTAAGTCCAGTAAGAGCTCTGATTTTTCTCTTTCGTCTGCATCAGGGTGTGTATTGACATCATCTAATAAGAAATAACCAAACAGGCATAGTGACATTGCACCTTCAACGTATGCTTTTTGCTCTAACAGCATTCGACGCACGTCGGCGTGCTGGATAATCTCAACAGGCTTGTCATCCGCCTTTTGGCTCGCCAAGCGGCCTTGTAAGCGCTCATTTGCATAAGACAGTGAACTCAGATACCCGCGATAGCCAATCATCGCGGCACCCATCGAAACGCCTAATCTCGCTTCATTCATCATTTGGAACATATAGCGAAGGCCCTGGTGCTCTTCGCCTATCAGATACCCTACACATTCATTGTTATCACCAAATGAAAGCATGGTCGAGGTCGTACCGCGGTAACCCAATTTATGAATGAGCCCAGCTAATGCAACATCATTACGATCTGCCGGTTTACCATCGTCATCCAATCTATATTTAGGAACCAGGAACAGCGAGATTCCTTTTACGCCCGATGGCGCACCGTCAATTTTAGCCAAGACAAGGTGAACAATATTGTCGGCCATTTCATGATCGCCACCCGAAATGTACATCTTATTTCCTTTGATCAGGTATTGACCTGCGGTGTCTGATGCTTTTGCTCGGGTTGTGATATCGGCTAAAGATGACCCAGCATGAGGCTCTGTCATTGCCATGGTGCCAGTGAACTTACCGGCTAACATAGGGCTTAAGAAATTACCTTTTAGCGCATCCGAAGCATAAGTTTTGATTAAATTGGCTGCGGCTATCGTTAAAAATGGATAACCCGCTGATGAAGCGTTAGCACTTGTGAAATACCCCATACACGCAGCCATAATAACTTCTGGCAACTGCATCCCACCTAACTCGTAGTCATCTCGCCCTGCAAGAAAGCCTGCTTCAGCCAACGCATCAAAGGCCTCTTTTACCTCTGGCAGAATGCTTACCTTCGCACCATCAAAACTGGGCTCATTACAATCTAGTTTGGCATTATGGTTAGCAAACTTATCCTCAGCAATTTGTCTTGCTGTAGAGATCGCTGCATTAAAGGTTTCAACATTATGTTCATTAAAACGAGCGCGCTCAGTAAGTGCGGCGGTTTCAAGCACTTCATACAACTGAAACTGAACGTCTCTTTCATTTAATAAATCGGTTTCCATGCCTTACAAGCCTCTTAATGATGAATAGGTTATTTACCTATCACTGTCTCATATCGAGAGGGATTACATAACTGGCTTTTATGACTTAAACTATGCCGTTTATGCCACCAGTATTCTTGGATACACAACAATGAAGCAAGTCACCATTCTCGGGTTTGATTACGCCTTTGCTACAGCAATTATCGGTATGGCAGATTTACTCGCTTCGGTTGGCGTTACTTGGAATTACATTCATGGAGATAAGCTATCCAGACAATTCAATGTCGAAATTGCTAGCTTAAACGGTGGTAAAATTCGGTGTGCTAATAATATTGAAATCAATGCGCATAAAACCATTGAAGAAATCAGTTCAAGTGACCTGCTTGTCATACCGACCATCGCTGGCGATATTGCTCAGACACTGGCTTTAAATAAAGCAGCACTCCCATGGATCAGAAAACTATATGAAGGTGGCTGCGATATCGCATGTAATTGTACCGGCGCTTTTCTGCTTGCCGACACAGGCATGTTAGATCACAAAAAAGCGACGACGCATTGGGGCTTCGTCGAGCAGTTTGCACAGAAATTTCCAAAGGTAGACTTACAGCCGGACCAGTTAATTACAGAAGATGGGCAAATATTTTGCTCTGGTGGCGGCACGGCCTGGTTTGATATGAGCCTGTTTCTGATTGAGCGCTATTGTGGCTATGAACTCGCGCAAGCTAGCTCCCGGTCATATGTTTTCGACATTGGCCAAGATAAGGTTAGTAGCATTAAACGTATACCCGGCAAA
>NZ_LWGJ01000939.1:0-280 GCF_001635845.1 Oleiphilus sp. HI0132
TCTTCCGACAGCTCTGTAAAACCTTTGATGTCAGAGAAGAAGATAGATAGACGCTTGCGCTGTGTTTCCAGGCGCACGTCACGTTCGCCGGTAAAAATTGACTGCCAGACTTGTGGAGATAGGTATTTAGCAAGCTTGTGAGAAAGCGATATAGACTGCTCTCTTTGTGTCTGAATCTGGTGCTTGGCCTTATGTAAGGCTTCGGCTTGTTGGTGGGTATAGTAAGCAGTAACCGAGACATAGACTGTAGCGCTAATACCGGCCACTAGATCGACAATCA
>NZ_LWGJ01000940.1:0-430 GCF_001635845.1 Oleiphilus sp. HI0132
GGACTCCCAGAGAAACCAATCAACGGAACACGTCCATTCAACTCTTTACGTATGGTGCTCACTGCATCCGTTACGTAAGTCAAGTCTTTAGAGGTATCAACTATAGGTAGTTTCTCGACATCCTCTGCTGTTCGAACAATCTTCTTGAAACGAGGCCCCTCACCCGTTTCGAAATAAAGACCCAAACCCATTGCGTCCGGAATCGTCAAGATATCAGAAAACAGAATTGCAGCGTCGAGCTTGTAGCGCTCAAGAGGCTGAATTGTGACCTCGCATGCTAGTTCTTTATTCTTACACAGACTCATAAAGTCACCGGCTTGCGCTCTGGTCGCTTTATACTCTGGCAGATAACGCCCAGCTTGACGCATCATCCATACAGGCGTCACATCAACCGGCTTACGCTCTAGCGCTCTCAGAAATCGATCATTCT
>NZ_LWGJ01000941.1:0-407 GCF_001635845.1 Oleiphilus sp. HI0132
ATGAAGGTGAAGTTTTTGCCTACCTAACGGGTGCCGACACAAGTGGTGATGAGGGTACAAGTGGTGATGTCAGCTTCTATATCTATGACTGGGATAGCGAGTCGCTTGAAGCACTCGATCACTCTTCAAGTTGGACGATAGAGGACCCATTAGGTGATGATACGAACTTGGTGATTTCTTTCGCTTTACCTACAGAGCTTGGTAAAGAGTTTGGTGATGAAATGCCTGATGCTGTGATTGCTTCAATGATCGAAGACTCATCCGACAGTCAGCTCTATGTTCGTACTGGGCATTTCCGCGAAGCAGGTAAGCACCATTATGATAGTGGCTTGAATGGTCCGGCGATTGAGGAGGTTCAGGGTAACTTTAGCTATATTCCTCCAGAGCCAGACTCAGACCACGATGGA
>NZ_LWGJ01000942.1:0-282 GCF_001635845.1 Oleiphilus sp. HI0132
GCATAGCCTTATTGTTGATCGTCAGTATCTACAATTTGATTAAGGTGCCTGCTCACCTAAAACCTGGCGGTAATATTGGCTATGCTTTGTTATCGGTTCCTCTCTATTCCACGATGGCCATCATTGCGGGTATTTTCTTCTTCTCTCATGGCCACATGCCAGGGATAGGTATCTATCTGAATACACTGATGGACCTGGCGGACATGTTCCTGAACGTTTAAGGCCATGTTATAGAACATAATAACGCCACCCATACAAAGGATGTAAGGAATGAGAGGCTTA
>NZ_LWGJ01000943.1:0-228 GCF_001635845.1 Oleiphilus sp. HI0132
AAGCAAGCGGCTCAGAACAAATCTTTGGGACGTTTCGACTTGTCAGATATTCCTGCGGGCCCTCGTGGTATGCCTCAGATCGAAGTGACTTTTGACATCGATGCAAACGGTATCTTGAACGTATCGGCGAAAGACAAGGCGACAGGTAAAGAGCAGTCTATCGTGATTAAAGCTTCTTCTGGTCTATCTGATGATGAAGTCGAGCAAATGGTAAATGATGCAGAAGCA
>NZ_LWGJ01000944.1:0-435 GCF_001635845.1 Oleiphilus sp. HI0132
GGAAGGGGTTGCTGGTGTTGAAGGTATGATGCAAGACGATGGTATTCATCCGACGGAAAGCGCGCAACAAACGATGTTTGAGCACGTAGACAAAGTATTGGATACTTTGCTTTCAGCTAAATAAGTGTGGCAACAGGATGACTATTGAGTTCCGTTACGTCACCTCAATTGCTGAGGTGGGAGAGCAGGCCTGGAATTCCTTGGCAGGTGAGGGCTACCCCTTTGTGCGCTACCACTTTCTCGATGCCTTGGAAAAAACACAAGCGGTTGGTGGATGCTCAGGATGGTTGGTGCATCACCTCATGGCTTATCAGGGCGATACATTGGTCGCCGCTGTTCCTAGCTATGTTAAGCAGCATAGCTATGGTGAATACGTCTTTGACCATGCTTGGGCGAATGCTTACCATCAATATGGATTGGCTTATTATCCCAAGT
>NZ_LWGJ01000945.1:0-597 GCF_001635845.1 Oleiphilus sp. HI0132
CTCAAGAGATGCTTGATAATATTGAAAAGCTGTCTGATGAGTTGCGAGACCCTCAGTCTGAGTTACCTCAGCAGCCTGAATATATTAAAGGGGTGTTTAGATCTTCGCGCCCTGAGTATGCAGTCATTGTTGGTATCTGTACTCACCTAGGTTGTTCTCCACAATTCGTGCCAGAAGTGAAGCCTCAAGAATTTGATGCTAACTGGGTAGGTGGCTTTTTCTGTCCTTGTCACGGTTCTCGTTTTGATTTGGCAGGTCGAGTCTATAAAGGGGTTCCAGCACCTAAGAACTTGGAAATTCCTCCTTATAAGTACCTGGATGATGCAACGGTAGTTATTGGTGTTGATGAGGAGCAGGCATAATGCAAAAGCTAATTAACTGGATTGACGAGCGCCTCCCTGTTGTTGAAGCATTCGAAAATCACATGAGTAAATACTACGCGCCAAAGAACTTTAATGTTTGGTATATTTTTGGTGTGCTTTCAATGGTTGTTTTGGTTAACCAGCTTCTTACTGGTATTTGGTTGACTATGAGCTACAACCCAAGTGCTGAAGGTGCGTTTGCATCGGTTGAGTACATTATGCGTGATGTTGAATA
>NZ_LWGJ01000946.1:0-683 GCF_001635845.1 Oleiphilus sp. HI0132
TTGGAGTTGTCTCGCTATTACAGCACAGATGTTCAGTATTTACCTGATGACAGCTTCTTTACTGAGTTTGAGGATATCAAGGTTGATCAATTCGGATGGAGTGCACGGTCAGGACACGGAGGCATCTACTGGGTAAGTGACAATGAAATAGTCACCATGGCAGAGATTGAAAACGAAAAAGCTTTATACCTTGTGAATGTTACGGATGGCTCTTATACGAAATTGGTAGATACCCAAAGTCAAAAGAGGAAGCTCCGTCGATATTGCTTTTCCAATGACACTCTATTTGTCTCTTCATGGCCTTCTTCAGAGCCGCTAGAGTTCGAATATCAACCTAGAAATTTTAAGATTGTTTCTCGGCGAGGTTCTGAACTGAATGGACGATTACGTTCAGCCGTTAGGTGTGGATACTACTCGAGGCCAGGTAAATCTAAACAGCGCAAAGGAATCAGGGAACTGTTAAGGGAAGATGGGTTCATAGTGAAGTTAAGTTCGACTGGAGAGAAGTTTGACAGTGTAGAGTTAGTTAATGCAGATGGTGTTAGCTACAAAGAACTAAGTTCCGAGCCTGATGTTGTTAATTCAATTAATGGTACTGCATTGTACTATCCATATTTTGATGGGTATTTTTCTTATATGACGCAGTATAAACCATGTCCTGGAGTTGGCGTTTGGTGGTTAGG
>NZ_LWGJ01000947.1:0-434 GCF_001635845.1 Oleiphilus sp. HI0132
TATGTAATAGCGTGATATATATGAGAGAGGACGATCGCTTCAAGAAGCACTCTACATTAGCCAATACTACACCGGCCGACACTAAGCACATAATAAATTAACAGACTCCAGACTTACAGCCTGAATACCGTTCTCACGACAATTCAGAGATTTGAACATGAGATTGTCTATGAAGACAGGAAACGCTGATAGGATTCACCAAATCCACGCCAGCCCTGTAGCCCGCCAGTATGAACAGCTAATACTCGCGCTCCCGCCTGGATTCTTCCTTGATGAATATACTCCGCCAGCCCATACATCATCTTTCCTGTATAAACAGGGTCTAGAACCAACCCATGCTCATCATAAACATCAGAAATAAATTCCGTCAGACGACTATTGATTTTGGCAAAGCCACCGAAATGATAGTGATGACATATTCTCCAAGGGTTAAC
>NZ_LWGJ01000948.1:0-530 GCF_001635845.1 Oleiphilus sp. HI0132
GGCTTTGAGCGCTTTATCCAGGGCCGATTACTTTGGGAAGTGCCTGTCATCGTTCAGCGCTTGTGTGGCATCTGCCCGGTAAGTCATCACTTAGCAGCCGCAAAAGCTATGGATATGATTGTCGGTGTTGACCAACTCACGCCCACCGCCGAAAAAATGCGCCGCCTAATGCACTACGGCCAGATTATGCAGAGCAACGTACTCCACTTCTTCCATCTCAGTTCACCTGACCTGCTCTTTGGTTTTTCTGCTCCCGCTAAAAAGCGCAATATCTTTGAAGTCATTAAAGCCTTTCCTGACCTGGCCAAGAAAGGCGCATTAATGCGCAAGCACGGACATGAAGCTATTCAGTACACCGCAGGTAAAAAAATTCATGCCAACACAGCCATCTCGGGCGGCATCAGTAAGAGTTTTTCATTTCAAGAACGAGACAAACCACTCCAAGATATCGATTAGATGATTGAGTGGTCACAAGACGCGGTCGATATTACGCGCAACTATACACTTGAGCACCTAGGGCTGGTAGAAAG
>NZ_LWGJ01000949.1:0-270 GCF_001635845.1 Oleiphilus sp. HI0132
CTGCAGTTTCAGCCTTGAACGAGCTTTACCCGGTTTTTGAGGCAATGCAAGCTTGCGACATGTTATTACTGATTCACGGTGAAGTGACCTCTCATGAGGTTGATATCTTTGATCGGGAAAAGTTTTTTATTGAACAACACCTAGCCCCTATCACCGAAAAATTTACCGAGCTAAGAGTTGTTTTTGAGCATATCACAACCTCTGAAGCTGCTCAGTTTGTACAAGCAGGCTCAGACAAACTGGCCGCAACGATCACTCCCCAACACCTGC
>NZ_LWGJ01000950.1:0-720 GCF_001635845.1 Oleiphilus sp. HI0132
GGTCAATTACATAGCGGATACCAGGCACTGTAATTGAGGTCTCAGCGACATTAGTAGAAAGGATGATTCGTCTGCCAGAGTGAGGTTGAAACACCCTGCTCTGGTCTTTGGTACTTAACCTGGCATATAAGGGCAGTATCTCGGTGTCACGCCATTCATAATCATTAAGGGTCTTGGCGATCTCTCTGATCTCTCGCTCGCCAGGTAAGAAAACCAAAACATCGCCAACTTGCCAAGAGCGTTGGCGTTCTTCGTCTTGAATCTCCTCGACCACTGTAGCTATCTGCTCACCAAGAGATAACTCTTGTACATCTGCACCAATAGATGGGCGGTAATTCACGTCAACCGGATAACTTCGCCCTGAAACAGAAAATATTGGCGCGCCAGTAAAGAACTCCGAGAACCGGTCTACGTCGATCGTGGCAGAGGTAATAATGAGTTTTAATTCAGGTCTTTTCAGCAGAACGCGTTTTAAGTAACCGAGTAAGAAATCAATATTTAAACTACGCTCATGCGCCTCATCAATAATAATAACTTCATAACGATTTAAGTAACGGTCAAACTTGATTTCATTTAAGAGAATACCATCCGTCATGACCTTTATTAGCGTACTATCACTAACTTGATCGGTAAAACGAACTTGATAGCCAACCAGATCACCAAGCGGGGAATTTAGCTCTTCCGCTAATCTCGTCGAAACGGTGCGTGCAGCGAGACGCC
>NZ_LWGJ01000951.1:0-10847 GCF_001635845.1 Oleiphilus sp. HI0132
CTGACAAATGCAGGTATTTCTACTGGTGCAATAAAATTTATAGCGGAAGCACGTGCTCAGGGGCGCGAAGAAAAGATACCGGCAATATTTAAATACTTCCATAAGATCCAAATGCTCAAGACTGCTCTAGTAACAGGAGGCTTGACTGTGCTTGTGCTTCTTGTGCCAAACTTATTGATCGAAGAGCAGTACAGGCATTTACTGTTTTTTCTGATATTGGCAATTATTTTTAAAAGTGCGCATATGTATCGTGTGGGGGTGTTTAAAGGCTTCGAGCGTTTTGATTTCCTTGCTTATACCGTGTTGTTGGTGGCGCCAATAAACTTACTACTGGTTTGTGTGGTTAAATACTTAATGCCTGAATTGGCAAACTTCTACATGCTGTTTTCGGGCGTTGCTGTATGTTACTGGTTTATTTCGGGTTTTTACTTGAAGCGTTTGAGCCTAAAAAAGGGGGGGGAGCCAGCTATAACGCTTGATACGGCTTTACGGAAACGTATATCACATCATCTAAAAATTGTATCTATCAATACTATTATTGGCAGTCTGGCTATTGGGCAGTGCGAGGTTTTATTGTTAAAATATTACGCAAGTAACGAGGCTATTTCGTACTTTACGATTGCTCTGACTATCTCTGGTGCTGCCTTGTTATTGGTTCCCGGCGTATATAGCTCGGTTCTACTACCAGTTATTGCTCGCTCGGTGGCTGATGTAAATCAGGATCCTGCCGTGCGTATCAAGGAATCATCGCGTTACTTGTTCACATTAGGGGTAATGGTGGCCGCACCAACCTTGTATTTTGGCGAGCATGTGGTGGCGCTTCTCTATGGTGATGCCTTTTCTCAGGCGGGTATTATATTAGGGTTCTTTATTGTTGTGGGAACACTGAATGCTTTTAAGGAGCCGGTGAATGCTTATTTGCTCAGTGTTGATAAGCAGTCGCTGATGCTTAAGCTGAGTATTTTTGCGCTTATTCTGTCTTTGAGTGTGAATTTGACTCTCATTTCTCAGTGGGGGTTACAGGGTGCTATCACTGCATACATTATCGTGGCAATTGTTCTTGTTGTCGTGCTTCTCGGGATCGCTTATCGCTTCCTGGGGATTGTTCCGGATATCAGAAAACTATTGTGGGTGCTTGTTTCTGCATTTGTTTCCTTACAGTTCTCGATCTATGTATCCGGCTTTTTTGAGGGGGTTGTGGAAATTATCGTTGGCTATATTTGCTTCGGGTTAGTGTATCTGCTGTTGCTGATCGTGCTGAATGCACTGAGTGCCAGCGATTACCAAATGCTAAAAACGATGAGCGAGCGTTTAGGGCCAAAAGTGTCGGCAATAATTTGTCTGCTTGTGAATGTACGCTTAAAGATATAACAGGGACGAGATATGTATAGCTGGTTGTTTAGAACATTATTATATCCGCTTTATGAAACACATATGGCTAAGCGTAAGACGCTTGCTTATGTTCATGAGTACCAAGAAAACCAAAATCGTTCTCTATCTACTCTGGAGTCTATTCAACTAGATAAGCTTCGAGCCTTGCTGGTTCATACTTATGAGAATTGTGCTTTTTATCAGTCGCAGTGGGATCAGATTGGATTTGACCCCGCCGCTGTAGAGAGTGTCAAAGACCTTGAGGTATTACCTGTACTTGATAAAGATGTTATTCGTGATAACTACGAAGGCTTTGTAGCAGCTACACATAAAGGGAAGAACATTAAGAAAGCTACCGGAGGTTCATCCGGTGTGCCGTTCAGGTTTGAATTGGATCAAGAAAGTAATGAGCGCCGGCAAGGAGTCATGTGGAGAGGGTATGGAAACCTTGGTGCCGGGCTTGGTGTTAAATCACTTTATTTGTGGGGAGCGAACATTGCGCCTGTTGGTGCTAAGTCAGCCCTTAAAGATAAGCTTTATCACGCTTTCTATAATCGAAAGATATTAAACTCTTTCGAAATGACGGCATATAACTTGGGAACTTATGTTGAGCAGATTAACGCCTACAAAGCTGAGGCAATAGTTTCTTATGTCAACCCTTTGGTAACGTTGGCAGATTATATTATCGAGAATGATATAACCATTAAATCACCTAAGTCGATTTTGACTGGCGCCGAACCATTATATGAGTTTCAGCGGGAAAAAATCGAAAGAGCTTTCCGAGCGCCAGTATATAATACTTACGGTTGTCGGGAGTTTATGTTGATTGGTTCGGAGTGCAAAGAAAAGAATGGTTTGCATACAAATATTGATCACCTTGTTGTAGAGCTGTTGGGAGATCAAAATAAAGTGATTTCTGAAGCCGGAGTGTCTGGTGATGTGGTGGTAACCGACTTGCACAATTACGGCTTTCCACTTATTCGGTATCGAAATGGGGATCGTGCGACGATTTCTTCTGCTACCACTTGTCAGTGTGGTTCGCCTTTCCCGCTGCTTCAATCTATTGATGGCCGTAAGCTGGACGTGATTAAGACGCCCGATGGGAGAACTATTCCGGGCGAGTTTTTTCCTCATTTGCTAAAGGATTTCACCAGTATCAAACAGTTTCAGGTTGTGCAAAATACCTTGGATAGTGTTGATATTTTCTTGGTTTTATTTTCGGAGGATTCTGATCAGTTAAAACGAGTCAAACACTTAGTTGAAGAAAATGTTGGTAGCGAAGTGCTTGTGAATATTGAACTCGTTCCTGAGATCGCCTTAACATCAAGTGGTAAGCTGAGAGTCACTATCAGTAATTTATCATGAAGCTTCTTATCGTTACGAACTTATACCCACTGCCATGGGAACCGAATCGCGCAACTTTTAATAAGCAGCAGTTTGACCGCTTGGCAGAGCGGCATGAGCTTACACTTATCGTCCCAATTGCTTGGCCAGAATATCTTCGCAAGAGAGCGCAGATTAGTTCCTATTCTGCCAGCACTAAATACACAGTTAAGTATATTTGCTATTGGTATACGCCGAAGCTATTTCAGCAGCATTTCGGTCATTTTATGTTTTGGTCGGTCTTAAAAGGCGCGAGGGAGTTAATTTCCTTTTCAGATTTTGATGCAGTGCTAGGTAGTTGGGCGCATCCTGATGGTTTTGTTGCGCAAAAGCTCTCATATAGGCTGAAGCTACCTTATTTTATTAAGGTGCACGGCAGTGATATCAATGTGCTGACAGAGGATAAGAATAGAAATAAACAGATTCAACAAGTATGCAAAGGGGCTACGCATATTTTTACGCCCTCTGATGCTTTGCGGCTTAAGGTTTGTGGCTTGGGAGTTGAGAAGTCTAAGGTAACCAGAGTATACAACGGTGTTGATAATAAGTTGTTTTATCCAGAGGAAATAGCGTCAAATCCTTATTTCTTATTTGTCGGAAACCTTAAAAAAGATAAAGGTGTGTTAGACCTCCTAGATGCGTATGATGGCTATGTAAAAAGTGGAGGGAGTAAACTATTAAAGTTTATTGGTGATGGCGCTATGAGCCCGGTATTGGCTGAAAGAGTCGCTGCTTATGGCTTAGAGGCCAAAGTTTCTATGTTAGGAGCCCTAAAGCATGCTGATACAGCAAAGTATATACGCCAAAGTGGTTTGTTAATACTTCCTTCGTATCATGAGGGAGTTCCAAATGTACTGCTTGAGGCTGCAAATTGTGGCGTACCGGTAGTTTCTACTCGAGTAGGTGGCATTCCAGAAGTGGTTAAGGATGGAGTTTCAGGTATTTTAATCGAAGCAGGCGATTGTGAGGCCTTAACTAAAGCTATGGTGGACTTTGATCTGAATACTGCTTGCTGGAATAGAGAAGTTATTAAGGCTCACGGAAACCTGTTTTCATGGCCAAAGAATGTAAATGAAATTGACCAAATTATATGTAAAGCAGTACAAGGAAGTTCGGATGCATAATAGCCGTAATGTAATATTGATTTGTAATTATTCCAAAAAAATTGGACAGAGTATATTTACGTGTTGAAGCAACTTTTAAAGACGTTAGTAGCTAAACTGCTTCCCTCATCAGTTTTATTGCTGAAGGGGGCGTCAGGAGAGGCTTCTGTTTACCTGACTTTTGATGATGGTCCAACGCCTAATGTTACCGATAAGTTGTTTAGCTTATTAGAAAAGCATAATGCTAAGGCGACATTTTTTGTAATTGGGAAAAAACTAGAACAACACTTCGAAATTGGGAAGAGCTTGGTAGAAGCTGGTCATGTGGTGGGTAACCACTCTTATGACCATATTGATTTTGGGCGTTTGCCTCTAGGTAAACAGCTAAAACAGGCAAATGATGCGGATGCTTGGATTAGTAAGCTGGAACAGTCGGGTTCCAGGTTGTTTCGGGCGCCGCAAGGGCGCTGGAGTTTTGGTTTGCTGTTTTCGTTAGTGAAAAACAAATTTCGTCCAGTGCATTGGAGCTACGATTCATTAGATTATTCCAATCTGAGTGCTGATCAGATTGTTGAAAACTTTAAGCAGAAACCGGTTGTAAATGGTGAAATTCTTTTATTTCACGACGACGCTGAGAAGTGTGTGCAGGTGCTAGAGATAATGCTTCCTCTATGGGAGAAGCAAGGGATTCAGTTTAAGGTGATTAGTTAATTATGAACATAGTTTACCATCATAGAACTCGTGGGCATGGTGCTGAAGGTGTCCATATTATGGGAATCGTCAATGCATTTAGAAAGATGGAACACCAAGTAACACTTCTTTCTCTTCCAGGCTCAGACCCGGAACATAAGGAAGAGCAGGTCTCTGGAAATAGTGTAAAGCAAGAAAGGGCTCCTTCCTTGATGTCTAGAATGCTCCATAAGCTAATGGAGATGACTAAGTATGTGCCTGAGTTTGTTTTCGAATTGATAGAACTTGCCTATAACCTAATCGCTTATATGCGGGTAGGTAAACAGCTTAAATCTCAAAATGCTGACATGTTATATGAGAGATATTCACTATTCATGTTTGGCGGTGTGTTGAGAGCTAGAAGGCTTGGTATTCCGGTTATTCTTGAAGTGAATGATGCTGCAATCGTTGAGCGGGTGCGGCCTTTGTTTTTTAAGGGGTTGGCTCGAAGAGTAGAAAAATGGGTGTTTAAGAAATGTGATGGGGTAGTGTTCATCTCTACTAATTTCAAAAACACTGTTGAGCGTGAACACGGAGTGATTGCCCCCAGTGTTATTTGCCCAAATGCGGCGGATATTGAACAATTTACCTTAGCTGGGGTAGATCGAACTCAAGTCAAAAAAGATCTAGGGCTCGAAGGCAAGGCGGTTTGCGGCTACGTTGGGGCCTTTGTTTACTGGCACGGCATTGATTGGTTTGTCAAAGAAATCGCACCTCGTTTAGCTGCTGAGCCTCAATTAGCTTTATTGTTGGTCGGTGATGGTGTTGTGTTTGAAGAGATCTTGGCTGTTGTGAGGGATAATGGTCTACAGGGGCAAGTGATTATGCCAGGTCGTGTGCCACATGAAAAAGTTGGGGATTATATTGCTGCAATGGATTATGGCATCCTTCCTGATTCCAATGAATACGGTTCGCCAATGAAGCTTTTTGAGATGATGGCGATGGGGGTTGCCTTGGTTTCGCCGTCATTCGAACCGATTGCAGAAGTCGTTGAAGATGGGGGAACTGGTTGGCTATTCCCCCCAAATGACAGAAAAAGTGCGGTTGAAAAGGTCATTGAACTATCAAAAGATACTCAAAATATCGAAAGAGTTGGCGAGCAGGCTGAGTCTTATATTCGTGATGAAAGGCAATGGACACATAATGTTCAGAAAATTTTAACGTTATTGTGAGGTCTTAGGTTTCGATGCTTAAATTGTTTCTTCAGGATATGCGCTATAAACAGAAGGTATTTGCTGATGATGGCGCCCCGGTAAGTTTGTTAAAAATATTCTTGAGTGATGGTACCTGTGCCAACTTTTTATACCGCTTGATGCAGGCTTGTTCGTCGTCTCGCCTGGGTTTGCCCTTCGCATTGTTGTTTCAATATCTGAATAAGTTACTTAACCAATGCGTTATTGGTTTAAGGGCTGATTTTGATAAAGGTTTTGTGCTGATGCACCCCGTTGGTGTTGTCATCAATTCCAATGTTCAAGGTGGACAGCGGATAGTCGTCGAGAGTGGTGTTGTAATCGGCGGTGAAAAAGGAAAAACACCTTGCCTGGGGGGAAATATTTTTATTGGTGCTGGCGCGAAGGTTATTGGTGGTGTCAGTGTAGGGGATAATACCAAAGTCGGTGCGAATGCTGTCGTGGTGAAGGATGTGAGTCAAGGGGATACAGTTGTTGGTATTCCTGCTAAGCCTGTTAAAAGAGTGAAAAAGATTGATGCTTGAAATGATATTTTGGATATCTCTCGCTTTAGTGGTTTATAGCTATGCGCTATATCCGCTTGTACTAATTTGCTTGAGCAGTTTCCGGCAGGCCAAAAAAGATATGTCATTTGTCCTGAAGAAAGACTCTAGAAGAGCAGATAATGTGCTTGAGAGTGATTTACCTGCTGTGGGTGTGATTATATCTGCCTTCAATGAGAGCGACTGTATTGCTGACAGAGTTAAAAACCTTCAAGAATTAAATTATCCAAAAGATAAAATTAAGTATTATATTGGCTCTGATGGTAGTAAAGATGATACCTCAAGCATTTTGTCAGCTATTGAAGATCCAAACCTGGTATTCATTGATTTTGAGGAAAATCGTGGTAAAGCTTCTGTTTTAAATGACTTGGTAAATCAAGCTGAAGAGGAGTTGCTAGTTTTTTCAGATGCGAATACAGAGTTTCAGGCGGATTCTATTCGTATGCTCGTGCGGCATTTTCAAGGGGATAACCAGGCTGACGCAGTGTGTGGAGAGCTGGACCTATATGCGGAAGAGACTGGTGAAAACTTAGATAGTGCCTACTGGCAGTATGAAAGAATATTGAAGTTTAATGAGTCTAGAATTTCGGCTTTATTAGGGGCAAATGGAGCGATTTACCTTATTCGTAAGCAGCTTTATAAGCCGATACCTCCCGACACTGTAGTAGATGACTTTACGATTGTTTTTCAGGTTGCTGTCGATGGCGGCGTTGTTAAATACGAGCCTGAAGCGGTTGCTCGTGAAGAGGTTGCGCCTTCTTCAGCTGATGAATATAAGCGTCGTGTTCGAATTGGTGCTGGAAATTTTCAGGCTTTCAGTCGCTTTTTGGCAGTGCTGAGTCCTCAGTATGGTGCCTTATGGTTCTCATATATCTCTCATAAAGTACTTCGCTGGCATGCACCGCATTTATTGCTTGTTGCCTTTTTCTGTTCGTTGGTTCTTTCATTTAACTCTTTCTTATACTCAAGTTTATTCATTATTCAGTTATTAGTTTATTTTGCTAGTTACCGTTGTAGAGACTCACTGATTTCAAACAAGTTGGTCAAGCTGGTTATCTTTTGGGTGAATATGAATTTTGCTTTAGGGCACGGAGCTTTGCGCTACTACAGTGGTGGTGTTAAAGGAACATGGGATAGCACAAATCGCTAAGGTTAGGCTTAGAAAAGGAAGGGGAATATTTTGTTTGGTTTGATTAGTGGTCTGGTAGTGTTATGTCTAGCGGTGTTCGCATTGGCTGTTGTCATGATACGAAAAAAGAACATGCACATATGGTTGGGGCATTATATTTCTATCAGGCTTAAAGGTAAGCCAAAGGTAGATGGGCCAGTGCACATCATGTTTTGTTTTGTGGATCACTATGAACCTCAGTGGGGGCGCCCGAATAGTCTAGAGGTTGAGCGGCAACGAGTTGATCGTTGGCATCAGGAGTATCCTGCTGCTTTTGGCCATATTCTAGATGCTGATGGTTGCTTGCCTAAGCATAGTTATTTTTACCCTGAAGAAGAATATCGTAAAGAACACTTGGATAAGTTGCAGGACCTTTGTGCTCAAGGTTTTGGTGAGCTTGAAATACATTTGCACCATGAAGATGATACGAGTGATAACCTGCGTGAAACATTGACTCGTTTTGCAAAAACCTTAAATGAAGAGCATGAAGGCTTGGCTGTTAATCCGGAAACTGGTTTGCTCTCTTATGGTTTTATTCATGGCAACTGGACTTTGGATAATTGTCATCCGGAAGGTAAATGGTGTGGGGTCAACGACGAGTTGATTGTGCTAAAGGAAACAGGTTGCTACGCAGACTTTACCCTGCCTTCTGCTCCCAGTGAGACCCAAACCTCAACGGTAAACTCGATATATTATGCTACTGACGACCCATTGCGGCCTAAGTCTCATGATAAAGGAGTGAAGGTAAAAGTGGGGCGTGAGTCATCTGGTGATTTGATGATTATCCAGGGGCCTCTGTGCCTGAACTGGAAAGAGAGAAAATGGGGGGTTATGCCGAAAATAGAAGCGGGTGATGTTCGCAAGTCAATACCCCCTTCTGAACACCGTGTTGATATGTGGGTGGATCAACATATTCATGTTGAGGGGCGGCCGGAATGGGTATTCGTCAAAATACATACACATGGTACGCAAGAGATGGATATCGATACATTGTTAGGTGAACCTACAGTAAAAATGTATGAGTACCTGGCTTCAAAATATAATGATGGCGAGAAGTATAAGATGCATTTTGTTTCATCAAGAGAAATGTATAACATCGTAAAAGCTGCAGAAGCAGGAAAGACGGGTAACCCTAATAAATTCCGAGATTTCTTGATACCTAAGCCTAAGGGGGTTTAAAAAAGCTTGTCATTTTATTGACGTATTTAGGTGTCATTAGTGTTGGCTATTCGTCGCGCAGTGTGTTGAATTAGTCTAAGTAAAATGCTTTTAAGAGCGTTAGAGTAGTGGTTACAAAATTAATGTATTTTTTGCTAGATATGTCTGCAGCTTGACCTACTTTTGTTATGTAAGGGTCAAACTTTTTTACATTTGTCATTCGTTAAGAATTTTAAGAGGTACATCACGATGAAAGCTTTAAGATCGTGTTTTATGAGATATAGTGCTGGAGCATGTCTACTCATAGCGGGGACATCAGTTCATGCGTTAAATACGCAGATCACCTTACAAGCTGATAGTGAAGTAACGCCGACAAACTCTGAGGTCGTCACCTTTGGTTTGCCTCTGGCAGCGGGTGAAGTGACTGATATTTCGGAAATCAAGGTTCTGAATGGTTCAACGGAATTAGCAGCCTACGTTGAAGGTGGCTTACGTTACCATTGGTCTGATAACTCTATTCGTTCGGTGACAATCCAGCTGCAAAATGTCGATATGACCGGTGGTAATATAGACCTGACAATTACAGATGGTGGTGCAGCAGTCACACGCTTGTCTGAAGTTGCACACTCTCTAGGTTGGGCGGCTGCAGGCGCAGATAAAAATAACCTGCCTTACCCACGAATTTTTGCCTTGCACGATACAAGCTATTTGTCCGAGTCAGGCCTGATTCCTCCTTATGTGCCCTCAAGTGGTTCGTCAGACGGTTTTGAGCAATACCAAGTAGGGCAGTTCGAAAATTGGGCTGGTGGGCTTGATTATAGCGCTTCCAGTGGAGGTAATTGGTTGTTTGATCGATCAAGTGCCATGTTCAAAGCGTATATGTCTACTGGGCGGGTAGAATTCTTAAAAGAGGCATTCCTATCGAAGCAGTTCTACTTCTCGCATGTGCGGAATGATGGAACGGCCCCGGCAATGGCTGGTGGTGATGGTTGTTTTACATTTGGTGGTGTTGCTTGTGCTGATGGGAAATATATTGCTCCGCAGCAGGCTAAATTGAGCTGGGCCCTTACTGGCGATGATAGTCAATGGGATGATCCATTAATTACCAATATGGCGTTACAATCTGACTTGGGATGGAATCAATATGGTACGAGAGACACCTTTAATAACGAGAATGAAGGTTTTACTGAGCGCGGGGCAGGTATAGCAGGACTAGCAGAGATTAATGCCTATGAAATGACGGCTGATTCAACGGTTTTAGCTCACCTTAATGAGCGAATTAACTCTCTGAAAGATATGCAGCAAACTGAAAAAACCTGGGATGTAGAAAATGGTTGGACACCGAAAAGTGGTGGCTTTACTCATAATATCGATGTTCACGAAGGTGTGCATAATGAGGGGAGTGCACCATTAGGTGATAGTAGCTCTAGAGGCTTCTCAGCATGGATGACTGAGAATATCGTAGATTTCCTCTGGCAAGCTTACTGGATAACAGGAAATACCGATGCGCCAGAAATGCTAAGACGCATCGCGTCTGCAGTTGAAAATTATGGCTTTACCTCGAATTACAATTCAGAGCTAGGACAGTATGTAAGGAAGGAGGGTTTTACCGGGTATAATAAAACTAAGAGCTGTAATACTACCGGTGCCGAAACAGACTTAGTTTACATGGCGAGTGCTCATGCCCCGTTATCATCTCGGATTAGTGATGACTGGTGGCCCTATTACTCTGATACACATAATATTGAAACAGTTTTGACTCTCGGTGCAGGTTACTACTTTGAAACCGATGAGGCTAAAAAGGTTCAGCTTTCTACTCGAATCGGTAAGATTATCGAAGGCTGGGTAAACCCGAACTGCGCAGAGGTCTTTAGCAATGTTTATAGGCTTTTCAATTGGCAGCATCGTTCTAACTCTGTTCGTACATGGCAGTGGGTTGCAGAGCAAAGTGGCGTAGAGGTTGTGACTCCAGCACAAAGTTTACCACTGGCTCCAGGTTTATTTGTGGCTCGAATAGTTAGTACAGGTGGTACGGATTCTGGCAGCACAGGTGGTACAGATTCCGGCAGCACAGGTGGTACAGATTCCGGCAGCACAGGTGGTACAGATTCTGGCAGCACAGGTGGTACAGATTCTGGCAGCACAGGTGGTACAGATTCTGGCAGTACAGGTGGTACAGATTCTGGCAGTACAGGTGGTACAG
>NZ_LWGJ01000952.1:0-489 GCF_001635845.1 Oleiphilus sp. HI0132
GGGCTGGCCTTGTTCTCGTAACTCTCGATAGAAGGTGACCAATATTATCGCATCATTGATAACGATGCCTGATAGGCCAAAAAAGCCAAACCAAGAGAGCATGGTTAGGTCAATGCCTAGCAGCCAGTGACCCAGTATCGCACCCGATATTCCAAGAGGGATCGCAAGCAATACTGCGACAGGCCAAGAGTAGGAACCAAATACCCACGCCAGGATAATATAGATTAAGGTAAAGCCTATGGCTGCGCCTAGCATCATATCTTTGCCGGTCTGGGCTTGTTCTTCAGCCCTGCCTTTCAAGTCTATTTTAATACCGTACTCGATGGACAGATTAGGTAAAAACTCTTCTTGTAGCTCGGCGATTATCTGGTTGGCATTATTTAAGTCGGGGTTAACGCTGGCGGTGACGTGCAGACCAAGCTACCTTCAGTATGCCTAACCAGTTCTAAGCCTTTTCTATGGGTCAAGGTGACGACATTGCTTAGCTGA
>NZ_LWGJ01000953.1:0-398 GCF_001635845.1 Oleiphilus sp. HI0132
ACGGTTATGGCTCTTGGTGTAGCTGCGTGCGCAAGCACGGATACAAAAGAAGCTACTTCAGCGTCTGAAACAATGCAAACGCAAACAAAGATGTCAGTAAAGGTACCGGCATTATATGAAGTACACCACGATGGCCGTATTTACTTTTTCTATGATAAAGCCTTATACCAATCTTTCCTTAAGACTGGGCATACTGCTTACATGGTTGCACGCATCGGTGCAGGCCCTAAAGGCGAAACCCTAAAGTTTGCTTTGACAGGCGAAGATAAGAAGAAGCGTTCAGGTATTCCAAGTATTGATCTGATTGAATGCACTGTAGCGCCAGCCCAGCCATTCTATGGTGAAATGCGCATGGAAGGCCGAATCTACGTCTTCAGCACACTAGAAGATATGAATAG
>NZ_LWGJ01000954.1:0-455 GCF_001635845.1 Oleiphilus sp. HI0132
TCACAAATTCTACTGATTCACTGTAGACATTCTTCTCTCGCCCAGATAATTTATATCCACAATAGTTTTACCTCACCGTTATAATAATGATTGGAGTCTCTATATGAAGATGTTGAAATTTGGTTTGATACTGCTTGGTTTACTGTTCTCAGTGTCGAGCACCTTAGTATCAGCTGAAGAAGGCAAAAGAAAAATAAAAGCAGAAGATCTTGTCGAGGCGCCAATTGCGGACAGCGCTGTAGACCTTAACCAAGTGAGGCGGGGTAAGGTTACTGAGGAGCAAGCGATCGCGCAGCTTAAATATATGATGGTGCAGGGTTGGATGCGCATGGAAAAGAACTTGCTTGAACGTGGTGAGTTTTTACCTTTTGGGATGGTACTTTCCCCGCAGGGTGAATTTAACGTGTTAGCTATTGAGCACCAAAATCTTGTTAAAAAGGATTTTCAACTAGCCT
>NZ_LWGJ01000955.1:0-757 GCF_001635845.1 Oleiphilus sp. HI0132
ACCCACTTAACGGTGAAGGCCCTGTGCAGAAATACTTGGAAAAGAAAGGCGGTGGCATTCACCACCTTTGTTTCCGCAGCGACGATATCGAAGCGGATGTTGAGCGTTTGAAGGCAAAGGGTTATCAATTCCTTTCCGATGCACCTTCACCTGGTGCGCACAATTGTAAAGTGATCTTCATCCACCCAAAAAGTGCCGACGGCATTTTAATAGAGCTTAACCAACCCATGGATCAGTAAGCACTTACATAAGCATAACAATAGAGCAGCTATTACTTAACGAGAAATACTATGTCTGATAAAAAGCCTGATTTAGCCGCACAACTCGAGCAATGGGAAGCGCTTGCGACCAAACAAATGAAAGGGGTCAGTCCGGATGAAATGACCTGGCAGACGCCAGAAGGTATTCCCGTTAAGGTGCTCTATACCGAGGAAGATACAAAAGACCTGCCTCACACCCAGACACTTCCCGGTATGGCTCCCTTTGTACGTGGCCCAATGGCAACGATGTACGCCGGCCGCCCCTGGACCATCCGCCAATACGCAGGATTTTCCACCGCAGAAGAGTCAAATGCTTTCTATCGCAAAAACCTGGCTGCCGGTGCACAAGGCGTATCAGTTGCCTTTGATTTAGCGACTCACCGAGGTTACGACTCAGACCACCCACGCGTAACGGGTGATGTAGGTAAAGCAGGTGTGGCGATTGATTCAGTCGAAGATATGAAAATTCTTTTCGACGGCATTCCGCTTGATAAAGT
>NZ_LWGJ01000956.1:0-404 GCF_001635845.1 Oleiphilus sp. HI0132
GAGTACCAGCAACAAAAGTTACGCATAGACCGTAACCTTATTACCTACCAATCGATCTTTGGAAAGTCTATTGCCACAGCTTGGTGGAATTATGATATGGAGCAACTTGAAGCTACGCTCCAGGGGGTATTAGGGCTTGCCGATATTTCAGGAATCCTGCTGATAGATTCAGAATCGAAACAGATTTTCGTCGATGGAAATAGCCCCAAAGAGAACGTAGATAAAGACAGCTGGGCAAATAAGTTCTATCAAGAATTCGAGGTGAGCTACGATGGACGTAAAATGGGTACACTTTACTTGTTTTCAAGCAGAGACATAGTAATAGACCAAGTTAAACACAATTTTCTATTCATTTTGGTGAACGCTGTTATTAAGTCAATTGTGCTATGGATACTCTTTCTGTG
>NZ_LWGJ01000957.1:0-899 GCF_001635845.1 Oleiphilus sp. HI0132
AATTGCACGAGCGATAACGGAAGAAGTTCCAATGACAATGCCAAATGCCAGACTTAATAGGATAGAGATAATTGGAATGGTAAAACTCATTGCGGTGAGTTCGCGAGTGCCGAGTTGTCCGACATAATAGGTGTCTACAATGTTCATCGACATGATGGCCAAGATGCCGCCAATCATAGGAACCGTCATTTTGTAGAGCTGCTGGCTGATATTGCCTTCGGTAAGGTTGCGTTTTCTCAAAATATTAACGAATAGTTATACTTCAGTGTCGTAGGCTAGAGGATGAATAGAATCTTTAGGGGACTATATCACGAACTTCGATGAAAAGAGTGCTTAAAGGGAGGGGAGATCAGGGCGCGTCTTTTTGCTGTTCATTGGGTTTGCCCTCAGCTGGCGTTTCATCGGAGTTTTGTTTTGCATCACTATCATCGCTTGGTGCTTGCGTTTTGTGCTTATGTACCTGGCTCATTTTGGATCTGAGCACTTCCATCTGTTCCTCTTGAGTCTCAATCATTTCTTGTAAAGCATCTTCCTGCTCAGCGATAAAGTGAAGAGACATATTGAATGCTTGTTTAGTAAACTCAAGAACGCGTTCGTAGCCTTCATCCGATAGCTGTCTCGCTTGGTCTTGAGAACGGTAAATATTGATGAACTGTCGCTCTCTTTCATAATGAAGAGGAAGGCGTCCGGCACCCCAGTCATTCAAGATTTTCCATGTGTCTGGTGCGTAGGTTCTACTGTATTTGAGAATGAAAGGAATAGGGTCGTTTCTGGCAAGAAGGGCGGCCAGGCGGAGTATTAGTTCGAAAGAGAGAGTGGCTGTGCCATTCTCTACAGCTTCGATAACGGACTTATCTTTCAGGTTTACAGCTTCGCTAAGCTCACTAACTGTCAGGCCG
>NZ_LWGJ01000958.1:0-541 GCF_001635845.1 Oleiphilus sp. HI0132
CATTATCATGACTGATGCGGATGTCGATGGTTCTCATATTAGAACCTTATTATTGACGTTCTTTTTCCGTCAGATGCGAGAGATTATAGAACGTGGTCATATTTTTATTGCTATGCCTCCTTTATATAAAGTTAAGAAGGGCAAGCAGGAGCAGTACCTGAAAGACGAAGCTGCCTTAGAACAATACCTGACCCAGTCAGCTTTAGATGATACTCATTTATATGTTGATGAGGGAACACCCTCAATCTCTGGCCAAGGTTTAGAAACCTTAGTTGGTCAATATCGTGAAGTAGAAACCATTATTTCTAAGCTTGCCCGTTCTTATCCGTTACTTGTACTGGAAACTTTGCTTAAAGTAAGCGCGCTGAATAAAGAAGATCTTAAAGAGAAAGCGAAAGTTTCGGCTTGGGTTGAAGAAATACAGCCTTTGCTTGGTATTGATACCAAGACAGGTATGAACTATGTATTTGGTATTTCTCACGACGAAGAAAAAGACCTGTACTTACCAAAAGTTGATGTATTTGTGCACGGTATATCAACT
>NZ_LWGJ01000959.1:0-11920 GCF_001635845.1 Oleiphilus sp. HI0132
ATTTGATAAGCAAATCGCCACCCTTTGCTTATCGTGCCCTGAAAAGCACAACGCTTTCGATGACCAGGTAATTACCGAACTACGCGCACATATAAAAACAGTCAACGACTCAGATGCGCGCGTTATGGTACTCAAAGCTGATGGCAAACATTTCTGCGCCGGGGCTGACTTAGCCTGGATGAAACGTATGGCAACGCTAAGTCATGAAGACAACCTTCACGATGCACGCCAACTTGCTGCGCTTATGCAAGAGTTAAACGATCTTAGGATTCCCACAATAGCACGCGTACAAGGAGCCGCCTACGGTGGAGCAATCGGGCTTATCGCGTGCAGCGACATTGCCATCGCCGATGAGAAATCACGTTTCTGTTTAAGCGAAACGAAACTCGGTTTAGCACCTGCCACCATCGGGCCTTTTGTTGTTGAAGCCATCGGCCCTCGCATCGCAAAAAGACTATTCTTAACTGCTGAAGTATTTAAGGCTCAAGCAGCAAAGGGTTATCAACTTGTCCATGAAGTTGTAGCAACTGAACAATTAGATGAGCAAGTACAGGCTATTGTTGAACAAATTTTAACAACTGGCCCGCAAGCCAGTATTGCAGCCAAGCAGCTAGTGGCTGACATAGTGCAAGCTCCTGAAGACTTAAGTGAACGCACCAGCCAGCTTATTGCTGACTTACGCGTATCGGAAGAAGGTCAAAATGGATTGAAGGCATTTTTCGATAAGCAGCCAGCTCCTTGGATTAAGAGCAATAAGGAGTAAACACAAGCATGAGTGATCAAGTAAGAATTGTTGAAGTGGGTCCGCGTGACGGGCTACAAAACGAAGCTGGAATCGTAAGCTTGGAAGATAAACTCGCCTTAATCGAACAGCTTGGCAAGGCTGGACTGAAGCAAATAGAGGCCGGTAGCTTTGTTTCACCCAAGTGGGTTCCCCAGATGGCCAGTAGTGCAGAGGTTTTCACAAAGCTAAGTCGCAGAGATGATATCTGTTACTCAGCTCTCACCCCAAACCTCAAGGGTTATGAAGCAGCCAAATCTGTCAATGTGGATGAGGTTGCCATATTTACTGCAGCTTCAGAAGGCTTTACTCAGAAAAACATCAACTGCAGCATTGATGAAAGCATTGCTCGTTTCGAGCCACTTATTACCCAGGCCAAGCAGGATAATTTGCGCGTTCGAGCTTATGTTTCTTGCATTATCGCCTGCCCTTACGATGGCATCACTTCGCCTGAAAATGTTACTAAAGTCTGTGAGCGCCTGCTGAGCATGGGCTGCTACGAGGTATCACTCGGCGATACAATTGGCATTGGTACGCCCGTTCAAATAAAAACGCTGCTCTCTCAACTATTGAGACACTTCTCGACCAATCAACTAGCCTGCCATTTTCACGATACCTACGGCCAAGCGCTTGCCAATCAATACGCAGCCCTAGAGTTAGGCTACAGAACTTTCGATACCTCAGTAGCTGGCTTAGGTGGTTGCCCCTATGCAACCGGAGCCTCTGGAAATGTCAGCACAGAAGACACCGTTTATATGCTCCAGGGGGCTGGCATGGAAACAGGTATTGAGCTAGACAAGCTCATTGAAGCAGGAAACAGAATTTGCAATGCAATTGGCCGAACTAATCAATCAAAAGTAGCGCTCGCATTAAAATAACCAGACTCGGAACAGCACGACATGAATCAGCAAAATAACGAATGCCTTTGGCAACCTAGCATAGACCGCATATCGCAGACAGAACTGACTCGATTCATGTCTTATCTAAATCAGCAAAGCGAACATTCATTTGAAAGCTACGATCAACTCTATCGTTGGTCTGTCTCTGATAAGCAGGCATTCTGGTCACAGCTGTGGGATTTCTTTGATGTCAAAGGTCATAAAGGCGAACTCACCTTGCTTAATGAAGACAAGATGCCGGGTGCGCAATGGTTTCCAAATGCGACCTTGAACTTTGCCGAGAATCTGTTGCGCCAAGCTGAAAGCAGCCCTGCATCGATAGCGATTGTTGAACGTGGCGAGCATGGCCTTAGAACAGAGCTTAGTTACCAGGAACTACTCCAGCAGGTTAATAAGTGTGCCACATATCTTAAGCAAGTGGGCGTAGCAAAAGGCGATGTGGTAGCCGGCTTCCTACCAAATAGTTGCTATGCGGTGATTGCCATGCTTGCTACAAGTAGCCTCGGTGCAATCTGGACATCCTGTTCACCCGATTTTGGCGTAACAGGCGTGCTCGATCGCTTCGAACAAACTCGTCCTAAAGTCCTTTTTGCTACAGACGGTTATTACTATGGAAATAAAACTATCAGCAGCCTTGAACGTGTTAAAGCCGTCCAGAAAGGTCTAAGCGAATTAGAAGCCTGCATACTGATTCCTTATCTCAAGCCAAAAGATAGCGACAAAGAAGCCCTTGGTGATTCATTTCATACCTGGGCGGATGTAATGAAGGTAGAGGACAACAGCGCATTGTCATTCACGCAAATGCCCTTTTCGGCACCGCTGTACATCCTCTATTCATCAGGAACAACAGGCAAACCCAAATGCATTGTACATAGCGCTGGTGGTACCTTGATTCAGCACCTCAAAGAGCTTGCACTGCATACCAACGTCAAGCCAAATACCAAGCTTTTCTACTACACAACCTGTGGCTGGATGATGTGGAACTGGCTCGTTTCTGGTCTAGCCTTAGGTGCTACGCTAGTGTTGTATGACGGCTCACCATTCCACCCAGAACAAACCAGCCTGCTTGATATTGCAGACGAAGAAGGTATCGATATTTTTGGGGCTAGTGCCAAGTATTACGCTGCCTGTGAGAAGTTTGGTCTGTCGCCGAAGCATAGCCACCAACTTGATAGCGTCGAAGCATTCTTATCAACCGGCTCCCCCTTGAGCCACGAAAGTTTTGAATATATTTACCGCGACATTAAGACGGACGTATGCGTCTCTAGTATTTCCGGGGGCACAGATATCATCTCTTGTTTTGCGCTAGGAAACCCGAATCTTCCAGTATACAAAGGTGAGCTTCAATGCATTGGCTTAGGGATGGACGTACAATTTTTAGATGATGATGGAACTAGCCTTACACAAGGAAAAGGAGAGCTTGTTTGTAAGCAAGCCTTCCCTTCCATGCCAACCGGTTTCTGGAATGACAAAAATAACGAAAAATACCAAAGCGCTTACTTTAAACGCTTTGACAACACATGGGCTCATGGGGACTACGGAGAGCTTATTGTCCACGAAGCAGATAATGGAACACCAACCCAAACCGGCGTAATCATTCACGGCCGCTCTGATGCAATCCTTAACCCTGGCGGTGTTCGAATAGGTACTGCTGAGATTTATCGTCAGGTTGAAAAGGTTGAGGAAGTGTTTGAGTCAATTGCTATCGGCCAAGAATGGCAAGATGATGTTCGTGTCATTCTCTTTGTTCGTTTACAAGAAGGTTTAACACTAGACACGCAGCTTATCGATAAGATAAAACGAAGTATCCGCGAGAATACTACACCAAGGCATGTGCCCAATAAGATTCTTCAAGTCACGGACATTCCCAGAACATTGAGTGGAAAAATTGTCGAGCTAGCCGTTAGAAATGTCGTGCACGGCAAAGAGCTTACAAATATAGAAGCATTGGCAAACCCAGAGGCATTAAACTTATATAGCAACTTAGCGGCCCTGAAAAGCGACTAGCACAATGACTATAAAATCAATAGAGAAGGCAATCTTCTCTATTGATAATAGGCGCTTTACAATAAACCGTAATCGCGTTCCACACGTGAAACCCTGACTTTATAGTCTCTATACCAGCGCTCCTTTCCTAAAGACTGTGCTGCAGTATGTTCTAGATTATCTTTCCACGCTTTAATCGATTCCAGATCACGCCAATAGGAAACCGTCACACCTAGTGAGTCACGTGCTGACTCTAAGCCCAAAAACCCGTCTTGCTCACTGGCAAGCGCTTCCATACGAAGAGATGTGTTAGAGTATTCCTTATCATCGCTACTAAGTACTGAGGTAAAAATGACAGAGTAATAGGGAGGTTGCGGTGTGCCTACAATTGCGTCCATTCTGCTTATTGCTCCTTGTAAAAACAGTTTCTGTAGTGAAAAAACACGTTCCCAGCTTCAACTTACTAACCATAAATTTTGCCCGCGCCCTGCGGGTAAAAGCTACAGTTCAAATAAACTATTTTTTGCTCTTCAAATCAAGAAAAATTGGCTAGATTTTTTAACTCGAGAAGCCAAAACGAGGTTGGCAAAAAAATGCCTAAGTTGGACATCCAGCAAATTCAAACTATAATTTTCCTATGATTTCTCCGGATACGGATACACGATAATGCGAGCATTTATTTCGAAAGCCACGTTACTTTATCTGTTACTCAGCACCACGACCGCCCTCGCTAACAAACAAGATCAAGTAGCTATTTCTTTGGCCTTTACTTTTTCAATGCCCCCATACTTAAGCCAGGATAAAAAAAGCGGTATTGAACGTGACATTATCTATAGCGCACTTACCCAAGCAGGCTACGAATCAATTAGTATTGAGAATGTCCATTACCTACGCGCAATAGAGTTAGTTAAAAGTGGCAGCATCGACGCAATTGTTTCAAATCAATCAAATACGATCTATTCTTCCAATTTGCCGGGTATTTCCACGAGCCACAAAACACTTGACTATGTGGACTGTGCCATCTCACTCGCTAGCCAGAACCTACAACTTAAAACTATATATGATTACTATGACAAGCATATTTGGGCTTTCAAAAGTGCGAGCACTACCTTGGGCCAAGACTTTCAGCTTATGACTCAGAATAACAAGAAGTACACTGAGGATGTTGATCAATTAAAACAACTCGACATGCTCGCAATGAAGCGCATTGACATTGCTATTTCGGATCGAAATATTTTTTCCAGCAAACACAAAAACAGCAGGAAATATCAATCCCTGGAATTTAGCTTCGACAATATTGCTCCCCCCACTTCTCGAGTAATTCGATCGATGGATAGGACATTAATCCAAAAGTTCAATAAGGGCTTGGAGGGCATTCAGGGTAATGGTGAGTACCAGGCTATCTTGAGTAAATATAGAGACTCTTATGCGGGGACTTGCGAATAAACCAGGTTAATTAAATCGCTCGATAGATAATTCCTGGGCGGCACTGAATCATTTCAAAGTACTCCGATAAACCATTAAGTGACTCAGAAGCACCTAAGATCAAATACCCTCCCTTCTTCAAAACACTATGTATTTTGACCAGAATCTTTCGTTTTAATTCAGGTGAGAAATAGATCAAGACATTTCTACAAAAAACCACATCGAGATTAGTTCCAACTCGACCGTAACCTTCCATCAAGTTTAACAACTGAAAATCAATGCTAGTTTTGTACTCAGGTTTAATCTGCCAACGACCATCTTCAAGCGAACTAAAACACTTCTTCAAGCGTTGCTCAGACATTCCGCGCCCAAGCGCCAACATCTCATAGATACCAGACTTCGCGTTAGCAAGCACTGTCGGTGAGATATCTGTCGCGACAACCTTTACCCCCCCCTTCAATCTACCGGGCTTAGACTCTTGAAACTCTTTCGCAATGATAGAGATCGAATAAGGCTCTTGACCTGTTGAGCATGCTGCTGACCATATTTTCAAGGGTGCAATAGTATTCTGCTTATCTGCTTCAACGAAGATTTTTTCTTTTAGAACAGTAAAAGGATGAGAGTCTCGAAACCATAAAGTTTCATTTGTAGTCATCGCATCAATCACTTCTTCTCTGAGATTGCGATGTGAAATACTCTTAAGCTTGGACACGAGCTCACTTAGGCTTGCAATCTGATGCTTTGCCATCACAGGCTTGAGGCGACTACTCACTAGATAAGCCTTATTTTCACCCAACAATATCCCGCACGCTTCCTCTAGAAAGGTGCGGAATAAGTGATACTCCTGAGCTGAACTATCTAATTGCATAGCCACCCTTTAACGAGCATGTTGCGCTGTACATCTAAGCTTTCGTCTTGATACGATCAATGATATCCATCACTTTTTCCGCAAGTTCATCCGGACTAAACTTGGCCATAAAGTCATCGGCACCAACTTTTTCTACCATTGCCTGGTTAAACACACCACTCAATGAAGTGTGCAGCATAATATAAAGTGGTGCTAAACGATGATCATCCTTACATAAGGTCGTCAAGGTGTAGCCATCCATCTCTGGCATCTCTACGTCTGAAATCATCAAATCAATATGATCATTAAGGTGTGACCCGTCCGCCACAAGTTCCCTTAGATAATCGTAGGCCTGTTTACCATCATTCTTGGTAATTACTGTAATGCCGATAGCTTGTAGGCAGTTTTGTATTTGCTTACGCGCAACCACCGAGTCATCAGCGACCAGAACGGTAGGCGGCGATTCACTATTACGTTCACACACCTGTTCTACGAACTCTTCGTTAACGGTTTCTTCTACAGGCGCCACTTCAGAAAGAATCTTCTCTACATCGATAATTTCTACAAGCTTATTATCGATACGAGTGACGGCAGTCAGGTAATTTTCGCGTCCGGCACCCTTTGGCGGCGGATGAATCTCTTCCCAATTAAGGTTAACGATACGTTCAACATCACCAACCAGGAAGCCTTGAGTCTTTCTGTTGTATTCAGTAATAATGACAAAGCTATTGGGAATTGTCTCTTCCGCAATCGGCATCTGTCCTGTTGCCATCCCCATATCCATAATAGGGATAGTTCCACCACGAATATGCGCGACACCGCGAACAACAGGATGTCGTTGTGGCATCATAGTTAACTTAGGGCACTGCAATACTTCTTTAACCTTAAAAACGTTAATTCCGTATATCTGCTGACCCTGAAGCTTAAACAACAATAATTCCAGTCGATTCTGCCCAACGAGCTGAGTTCGTTGGTTAACACTGTCCAGAATACCGGCCATATATATAGCTCCCCTAACGATGTTCAGAGCGGTATGTTACTTGCTTAAGTATTTAGCAGAATGCTTGATACTTAAGCAAATAGGTAAAACCCTGAGCAACGATTTGTACTTTTGACGCAACACTCAGTTTACGCAATAAAGTACTTGTTATTACACGTGCTTTTTAATTTTTTGCACAGCTAACAATAGCATAGGACATAAAATGAAAATTAGTAGGCAAATATTCTGGTTACCGCTTCTTTTTCTGAGCACACTAGTTATCGGGAGCGAGACCGTAACTTTGGAGAATAAGCATAGTCACGCTACGCCTGAAGAATTAGCAAAGAATGAAACCTCAGACAATAACTTCGACCTTAAAACGCTAGTCTCGGCATACCTTGAGCAGTTAGCCGCTGATTATGCGGACAAAGGTTACCGCTCAGAATACAGGGTCGGCAATATTGATCCATACCACAAAAACAAAACATGTAGCGAGCAGCCACAACTTAAGCTGAATCGCCCTCCTCTCACACAAAACCGAATAACAATCGAGATTCGCTGCGAAGGTCTTAAACCTTGGAAACTCTATATTGGCTCAGAATTCGACCTTTACGCTCATACAGTTGTCGCAACGGGGGGTATCCGGCGTGGCCAAGTGATCTCTATAAATGACATCAACCTAGAAGAAATAGTTATTAACCGAACACACTATTCACATTATCAACAGCTATCTGACGTCGAAGGTATGGTAGCTCGGCGCTCAATTAGGCCCGGATCAACAATTCAACCTGGCCATTTAACACCGCCAAAGCTGGTTAAGCGCGGCGATAATGTTGTAATCGTTGCCAGCAATAGTGCAATTTCGGTTAGAATGAACGGCACCGCTATGACTGACGGGGCGTTGGGGCAGCAAATACCCGTACAAAACCTGCAGTCGAAGCGTGTTGTAAAGGCTCGCGTAAGTGAGCCCGGCCTTGTAATAATAACACTTTAGAAAAAAACATAATTTACTGTAAGATTTAGCTAAAGTATTAAGATCGCATGCCGATATATTAGGCATAGAAAGATTTAAGGATGCATCACCATGAATATTGATATAAATGGCATTGGCTCTAATCGCACAGATGGCCCCAAACGAAATCAGGCTGGAAAGTCTGTTGAGAGCATTAGTAACCCCGCTCAAGGGCAGCCCCCTTCAAGCGAAAATGCTAAAGACAGCGTTAGCTTTAGCTCCTCGGCACAAAATCTTGCTCGCATTGAAGCAGAGATTAAATCACTGCCTGAAGTAAACCAAAGCCGCGTCGATGAGGTAAAAGCTCGTATAGAACGTGGTGAATATCAGCCAGACTCTGATAACTTGGCTCGAAAAATGCTTGATTTGGGGTAATTATCATTAATTACTCCAATGAGGTCTACTATGTCAGAGTTTACCGAGCAGCTTAAGAACTTACTCCGTCAAGATATTGTCGATCTAGATACCTTAAAGAAGCTCTTGGACCAAGAAAAGCAAACCCTAACAACGCGCAACACCGATCAAATTTCTCTATTATCCAAACACAAAACTCAAACTGTCCAACAATTAGAGTCTCGCGGAAAAATTAAGGCCAGGTTAATAGCCGAGTCTGGGCTTGGCATTAAACCTGGACACGTTGAGGAAAAGCTACAAACACTAAATGATGATGATTTAGTTAACTTATGGCAAACTTCCCGCGAGAAAATGCAACAATGCAAAGATACTAACCAGGTCAACGGAAGCATTATTAGTCGCTCCTTACAGCGCACGAATAAGTTGATGACAATCATCCGCGGCCAAAACAAAACGCAAAATCTTTATGGCCAACAAGGTAAAGAGCAAAGTTACGGATCCACCCATCGCATTGGCCAGGCCTGATACCCCACCCCCAACTACTCATGAATGCCCTTTATGCTTGTCAAAAGAAACAAGGGCTATTCACCGAGATTCACACAGCAAAGTAGACAGAGAATACCTTAACTGTGCGCACTGTGACCTGATATTTGTTCCTAAGCAGTTTCACATCTCGCCCGGGTATGAAAAATCAATCTATGATTTGCATGAAAACAACCCCGAAGACAAAGGATATCGGCGCTTTCTAGAGAAGTTATCTATGCCGCTGATATCTCAACTAGAACCCTTTGCCAATGGGCTTGATTTCGGCTGCGGACCCGGACCAACTTTATCAATCATGATGCGTGAAAAGGGCTTTAACGTAGAAGAGTACGATCCTTTCTACATGCCAGACAAAAGCCCTTTAAGTGGCCGCTACGACTTTATTACCAGTACAGAGGTTGTCGAACATCTGAGCAAGCCAAAAGAGGTATTTGAGCTCTTGTTTAAGATGCTGAAAAAGAAAGGAGTCTTGGGCATTATGACAAAACAACCCCCAAAGCAAGGCATCGTGAATTGGCAGTATACGAAAGACCCAACTCACATCAGCTTCTATTCCGTTAAAACCTTTCAATATATTGCTGCATTGTTCGACTGCCAGCTAGAGGTCATCTCTTACGACACAGTATTGCTAATCAAAAGATAAAACAGTACTCATTTACTTTTGCTCAGCGCCTAATAATCAACCCCTTCACGAGCCTTAACGCCCGCCTTATAGGCGTGCTTGATCTCTTTAATCTCTGATACCGTATCAGCTAACTCCTGCAACGCAGAGCCACCACCTCGTCCGGTAACAATCACGCTTTGCTCAAAAGGCCTATCTCGCAAAGCAGAAAGAATTCGTTCTTCTTCAAGGTATTTATAGGCAATCATATAGGTCAGCTCATCCAGCACGACCAAGTTGTAGCTGTCATCTGCAAGCATTTTCTCCGCTACCTTCCAGGTTTTTTCGGCCGCTTCGATATCTGCTTCTCGATCTTGCGTGTTCCAGGTAAAGCCAGTCCCCATTTGATAGAAGTCTACATCTGGCAATTTGTTTTTTAAGTAAAGCTCTTCACCTGAAAGCTGTGCCCCCTTGATAAACTGTACTACTCCAACCTTATGGTCATAGCCCAAGGCCCGCAAAACCATGCCAAAAGCAGAACTGCTCTTTCCCTTGCCATTTCCTGTAAGCACTATTAAGACACCACGTTCAATATTGGCTGCCTCGATATTAGCGTCTACATTGGCCTTTTGTTTTTGCATCTTCTTTTTATGTGAAGCATTTTTATCTTGCTTTTCCAAGGTCGTACTCCTTCAGGAAGGTAGGTTAGATTATTTATTTTATGAGCGGGCTCTGACTTGATCTAAAGCACTGCAAACGGACTTCATTCCATCAATCACGCGAAGTGAAAAACGATGCATTACGTCACCATTCACGGAAAATATATGCTGATTTCTTACTGCTGGAATCTCGCGCCAGGTAGCCCATTGTTGTGCATCGCCCAATTCTGCACCATGATGCGAAGGAACAATGATCACTTTAGGTTTCGCCTTGAGAATAACCTCTAGACTCACTTGCGGATAATCTAGCGAAGTATCATCAAATATATTTACTCCACCACAACTCGTTAAAATTTCATTGATCCAGCTGCCCGCACCTATCGTTCTTAAGGGCTCATTCCACAACTGGTAAAAGAAGCTTATTGGCGCTTTATGATGATTCTCTTTCTGTATGCCCTGCCAGTCTTGCTTAAACGTTGCAACGAGCTCCGCGGCTTTCGCATTCAGCCCAGTCAAGGCCCCCAGCTCTATGATTTCCGTTTCAATATCTGCCATACGCTTGGTTTCACTACGATAGACCTTTAAGCCCAAGCGTTCTAGGCGATCAATATCACCGGCAGGATTGCCTCCTTCCCAAGCAACAATCAAGTCCGGTTTTAAGGCGAGCACACTCTCAAGTTGAATCCCATTGTAACCACCGACCTGAGGTATTCTCTTAGCTTCATCAGGAAAATCAGCATAGCTTGTCGTTGCTACGATTCTACTTCCAGCACCTAGAGAAAATAATAACTCAACTGAGTGTGGAGAAAGCGCTACGATTCGCTTTGCAACAAAGGGTGCGTGGGAAGTTTCGTCACTATGAGACAAGGAAGCTTGAAAAGCCAAGACTAGCAAAAGCAATAGATTAAGTACTCTGAACATAAGCACGATTTACCATCCTCGACGACGAAGAACCAGAAGAAAGAAGGCACTACCAATTGCTGCTGTAATGACACCAACGGGTAGCTCATTATTATCGATCAAGGTACGTGCAAGCACATCAACCCATACCATGAAACAACCACCCAATAATACACACGCCGTTAAAACGTGCTTACTCCGGCGCTCTAGCAACCTTCTAACAATATGGGGCACCATTAAACCAACAAAGCCTATGCCACCACAATTTGCAACCAACGTTGCCGTTAACAAAGAACTAAGCAATAACATAGAAATTCGCAAACGCTTTACATCCACTCCTAATGCGGTCGCACTTTCATCCCCCGCAAGCATGACACGCAAACGCCGGTGATTGGCAAAAAATATTGCGATACAAATAAGAATAACTAAAGACGGCATCCATAATGCTCCCCAGTGAGCTTTACTAAAACTACCCATAGTCCAAAAAATAAGCGATGCAACGGCTTGAGCATCAGCCATATATAAAACCAAGCTCGTTGCCGCGCTGAACATAAAAGAAACCGCAACGCCGGCTAATAACATTCGTTCAATTTGCGCCCCCATACCCGAAAGAGAGATAACCAGAATAACCGACACAGCACTGCCAATAAACGCTCCAGCAGTGATACCGAGATCATACAGACCAGCATCACTTAGCATTGAACTAGCTCCACCTGCGGCAATGACCAGCACAGCGCCAAATGAGGCGCCTGAGGAAATACCAAACAAATAAGGGTCAGCCAGCGGATTTCGAGTAACCGTTTGCAGAACTGCACCGGCTAAAGACAAACCAGCCCCCGCAAAGAAAGCAAGTATCAGGCGTGGAAGACGCAGATCGAGTAGTACTTGCTCATGGATAGGGTCTGCCGATGCCNCACCCGTAATAACACTAATG
>NZ_LWGJ01000960.1:0-16628 GCF_001635845.1 Oleiphilus sp. HI0132
CTTTTTCTTTCTTCTTGTGCTTTTTATGCTTTTCGTTTGTTTCAAGCTCAGCAGGCGTCACTGGTACTTCAGCCTTCGGCGCTTTCGCTTCACTTTTCTTAGCATCTTCCGCTTCACGCTTAGCTTCAGCCTCTTTGGCTTCTTGCTCTTTTCGAGCTTTCTCTTCAGCTTCTTTCGCTTCTTGTGCTTTCTTAGCAGCAACTTCTTCGGCTAGTTTAGCTGCTCGTTCTGCCTCTTCTTTCTTCTGCTGTTCAAGCTCTAAAGAGACTTCCGGGCGCTTCACATAGGTACGTTTCTTACGCACCTCAACATTAACTGTTTTTGACTTACCTTGACCCGCTGACATCTTCAAAGTTGATGTCGTCTTGCGCTTCAGTGTGATTTTCTTAGGCTCGTCATTTTCTTCGCCATGACTTTTCTTTAAGAAAGTCAGCAAAGTTTGCTTTTCTTCATCAGTAACAACCGAGCTCTCATCACGAGCAGGTAAACCTGCATCCGCGATTTGCTTTAACAGTCGGTCGACCGGTGCACCTATATCATTTGCCAGTTGTTTGACAGTTACTTCAGACATGATTAATTCTCCTGACTCCCGTCTTTATTCCTGGTTTTCAAACCAAGGTGCTCGTGCAGTCATAATTAACTGCCCGGCTTTTTCTTCATCCATCCCATCGACTTCCATTAACTCATCGATAGACTGTTCTGCAAGATCTTCCATCGTGACAATACCTTTACTAGCAAGAACCAAAGCCAAATGCTGGTCCATGCCGTCCATTGCCAATAGATCCTCTGCAGGCTCTTTACCTTCGAGTTCCTCTTCGGAAGCCAAAGCTTTATTCAATAAGGCATCTTTTGCACGACGACGTAACTCTTCAACAATATCTTCATCGAAGGCGTCAATCTCTAACATTTCCTCAATCGGTACATAGGCGACTTCTTCTAGTGAAGTAAAGCCCTCATTTACCAACTCAGTCGCCAAGTCTTCATCTACATCAAGCGTTTCGATAAACAAGTCAACATACTTGCCAACCTCTTCTTCCTGCTGCTTACCTGCATCTTCTTCAGACATAACGTTCAATTCCCAGCCGGTCAATTCACCAGCCAGACGAACATTTTGCCCTGCTCGACCGATTGCCATAGCCAAGTTATCTTCAGATACCGCAACGTTCATGGAATTTGTTTCTTCGTCTACTACGATAGAAGCAACCTCGGCAGGCGCCATGGCGTTAACCACTAGCTGAGCCGGGTTATCATCCCAGACGATGATATCGACACGCTCATTACCTAACTCACCTGAGACGGCCTGAACTCGTGCTCCACGCATACCAACACAAGCACCAACCGGATCAATTCGCTTATCATTAGTTTTTACAGCGATTTTAGCTCGAGAACCTGGATCACGCGCCGCGGCACGAATCTCGATAACTTCTTCTGAAATCTCAGGCACTTCAATTTTAAACAACTCGATCAACATACCTGGCGCTGAACGGCTCAGAATAAGTTGAGGGCCACGAACTTCAACTCGAATTTCTTCTAGAAGCGCCCTAACACGGTCGCCCATTCGGAAAACTTCACGAGCGATCAGATTCTCACGAGGAAGTAATGCCTCAGCATTGTTACCTAGATCAACAATCACATTATCTCGTGTTACTTTCTTCACGGTACCTGAAACAAGTTCACCGACGCGATCGCGATAACTATCGACAATCTTCTCACGCTCTGCTTCGCGAACTTTCTGGACAATAATCTGCTTTGCTGCCTGAGCACCAATTCGACCGAATGAAATTGATTCAACCTGTTCGGTATGAATATCACCTGGTTGCAGAGATGTATCTATTTCCTCTGCTTCCTGCATTGTCAACTCGGTACCCAAACCTGGAACAGCTTCATTATCAACGATAGTCCAATGCCTGAAGGTTTCGTGATCACCCGTCTTACGGTCGATCTTAACTTCAATATTGGCGTCTTCTTCGTCTTCGTAACGTTTTTTGGTTGCTGCCGCTAAAGCCAGTTCAATCGCTTCAAAAATAATATCTTTTTCAACACCCTTTTCATTTGAAACTGCTTCAACAACTAGCAAAATTTCTTTATTCATCGCGTCATTCGCTCCAATCTTCAAATTCAATCAAACTGCGGCACTACGTTCGCTTTTTCAATCGCTTCAATAGGAAATAAAAATTCTTCTTCACCAACCTGAAGAACAATATCATTTCCTTCCAATCCTTTTAGTAAACCACTGTACTTGCGACGACCTTCATAGGCCATGCGTAATTTCAAGGCAACTTGGTGCCCCTGAAACCGTTCATAGTGATTTAGCTTATATAATGGACGATCCATGCCTGGCGAAGAAACCTCCAAGGTATACTCTCCGTTTATCGGATCTTCTACATCCATTACACCACTCAACTGACGGCTCACCAGCTCACAATCTTTGAGCTCTATGCCGCTTTCCCTGGCCTGTTCCTCAGTGATATTTTCATCTACTTCACCAGGGACTTCAGTTTCTTGTTTTTCTTCGGTTTGTGCGCTTTCAATAAACACACGCAACACAGAGTGCTTACCCTGGGACATATATTCAATACCCCAACACTCGTAACCCAGCCCTTCAATGACCGGTTCAATCAATTCTTCTAACAGCTTCTTTTTTGCAGACAATGGCAGTACCGTTTTTCATATTTCAGAAACAAAAAATGGGCATAAAGCCCATCACACGAAAAAGCCACCACAACCTTAAACAACCGAGCCTCTGAGTAACACTCAAGAGACCACCAAAGGCGGCTTTTACCAGATTTTTCTCACGCATCGTTGATTTCCACAAGCTAACATCTAATAAATCAACATCAGCAATATTAATCAAAGCAATAAACAAGCTTGGACTATACTCGTGCGCAGCAATATTCGGCCGCATTATATGCACCAAACCTTAATGGGTCAACCGTTAAGCACTGTACCTTACAGTTCATTACCCACAATTGATCTATTACTTGAACAAATAACTTAAACCCAGAAAAGCAAAAAGCCCGTCACAAACGTGACAGGCTTTCTAAGTTGGTGCCCAAGGCCGGACTTGAACCGGCACGGCTTACGCCACTACCCCCTCAAGATAGCGTGTCTACCAATTCCACCACTTGGGCAAAAACCAAAAACTTATTCTAACTCTGGCGCCGCTGACTCAGCAGGCATCGCATCTTTCGCAGCCGTATCAATTGACTCACCGCCTTCTAACTCTGTCGCCGATTCATCAGTTCCTGAGGTTTCAAGCTCAGCAACAGGCGCAATGAAATCATCTGCAGAAATTTCTGATTTCTGCTTAGCGATCACCGCCAGAGAAATACTGGTAATAAAGAATACAATCGCAAAGTATTTGGTCATATGTGTTAGGAAGCTACCACTACCCTGACTACCAAAAACGGTTTGTGACGCACCACCACCAAAGGAAGCACCCGCTTCAGCACCCTTACCTTGCTGCAGCAAAACCAAACCAATCAAACCTAGTGATACCAGAATATGCACCACAATAACGGCAGTCTCTAACCATTCCATACTTTTAGCCTATTTTTCTACTCTAGTTGCCCGCCCCATCAAGAGCCTCAAACTCTTAATTGCAACAAACAACAATAAAAATTACTAACCAGCGCTCTTACAGATTTGTAAAAAGTCGCTCACTTTTAATGATGCGCCACCAACTAGCCCACCATCAATATCATCCTGACCAAACAATTCTTTGGCGGTTTTTACATTAACACTACCACCGTACAGAATTGCCATATTTTCAGCTAAGTCCGCAGACTTTTCTGAAACCTGCTGCCGAATATAAGCGTGCATTTCCTGAGCTTGCTCTGGCGTTGCTGTTTCGCCTGTCCCAATTGCCCAAACCGGCTCATAAGCAATAAGCAAATCAGACAGTTCTTGCGAAGAAAATTGCTTCAGCACAGCGCCGACTTGCGTCGCAACAACTTCCTGCGCTCTACCACCTTCTCGATCTTCCAGAGTCTCACCTACACACAAAACCGGCTTAATACCAGCCTTTAGCAAACGGGAGATTTTAGCAACAACATCACTATCAGTCTCTCCGAACAAAGCTCTACGCTCTGAGTGCCCAACTAACGACCACTGACAACCTACATCGCTCAACATAGGCGCAGATACTTCACCAGTAAACGCACCTTCGTCAAAACCAGCAACATTCTGAGCTGCCAACTGGATACCGGAGTCTTTACTTGCTTCAAAAAAGCCGGAAAGTAAAACTGTCGGCGGTGCGATTAGCACTTGCACATCGTCAGGCACGTTAGACGATGCTTGATCGCTAAATGCCTGCAAGTAGTCCTGCATAAATGCAACACTACCATTCATTTTCCAATTTCCCGCAACAATCTTGCTACGCATATATAACACCAGCTTTTCAGAAGGGCGCAAATACTAACCGAGTTAATCTTTACTTACAAGCAACCCATTACGACTTTTTACCCAATTACTTAACCAATTGCATTCTGGACCGTTTCAACCAGAGAGTTCACCACTGAATTCACCAAGTCCGCATCCTCGCCCTCAGCCATAACCCGGATTAGAGGCTCCGTACCCGAGCCTCTCAACAACACTCTACCCTGCCCTGCCAAACGCTCACCTTGCTCTTTAACAGCCTGGGCAATAACATCGTTTGACATGGGGTCTGTTTTTTCTTTAATTCGTACGTTCTTCAACACCTGTGGAAGCTTAGTCATCTCGGACTTCAACTCATGCAAGCTCTTACCGTCACGCCATAAGGAAATAAGAACCTGCAACGCAGCAATAGTTGCATCACCCGTGCTCGCTTTATCAAAACAAATAATATGGCCTGAGTTCTCACCACCAAGCTCCCAGCCATTCTTCACTAGCTGCTCCATCACATAGCGGTCGCCCACATTTGCACGAACAAAAGGAATATTCAGCTTTTGCAATGCCAGCTCTGCACCAAAGTTCGTCATTAATGTACCGACAACCCCACCTTCCAAGCGACCAGCCTGCTGACGATTCCTGGCAATAATATAAATCAGCTCATCACCATCAACCACTTCACCTTTATGATCAACCATGATGACACGGTCACCGTCGCCATCAAATGCAATCCCGAGATCAGCCTCAACTTCTAATACCTTGTCAACAAGCGCCTGAGGGCTTGTCGAACCTACATCACGATTAATATTCAAACCATCTGGTTGCACACCAATTGTGGTGATTTCTGCACCCAATTCTTTAAAGACATAAGGCGCCACCTGGTAGGTTGCACCATGCGCACAATCCAGCACAATTTTCATACCAGTCAAAGACATCGACGAAGGAATGGTCGCCTTACAGCATTCGACATAACGGCCAATTGCATCATCAATACGTTTCGCCTTACCTAGCAGGTCGGGCGCTACGACTTCAAGGTCTTTATCAAGCCAAGATTCAATCTCTAATTCAACAGCATCATCCAACTTCAAACCCTTAGAAGAAAAGAACTTAATACCGTTATCATGATAAGGGTTATGGGAAGCACTAATAACAATACCGGCATTTGCCCTATAGGTTCGCGTCAAGTACGCAACGGCTGGTGTAGGCATTGGGCCCAATAAGCGCACATCCATACCCGCTGCAGATAAACCTGCCTCAAGCGCAGACTCAAACAAGTAACCGGATATTCGCGTATCTTTACCAATAATGACACGATTCCTGAGGCCTTCTTTCTTGAAAACCTTACCACAAGCCCAACCCAGCTTAAGCATAAACTCTGGTGTAATTGCACCTTCACCCAAGCAGCCACGAATTCCATCTGTACCAAAGTATTTTCTTGAAGACATATCTTTTCCCTAAAACCCTTAAATAAACCTAACCTGCACGCTTTACAGCATCAACAACACGCACCGCATCAACCGTCTCAACAACATCATGAACCCTTACGATCTCGGCCCCTTGCCAGGCAGCAAGTGTCGCAGCAGACAAACTTCCAGCTAAACGCTGTTCTACATCTCGTCCCAGCAAGTCAGCAAACATGGACTTTCTAGAAACCCCAACCAACACAGGGTACCCCATACGTTTTAGTCGCTCAATGCCAGCTAATAAGCTCAGATTATGGGAAAGCGTTTTACCAAAACCAAAACCTGGATCGACAATCAAACGCTGATCATCAACCCCAGCAGACTTGAGCGTATTAATACGCGAAAGTAAAAAGGCCTCAACCTCTTCCACAACCGACGTATATTCTGGCTGAATTTGCATTGTATCGGGCTTACCTTGCATATGCATGACACACAAGGCGACATTCGCACCCGCAACGGCTTCGACCGCGCCAGGTCGCGTAAATGCCCGAACATCATTAATCAAACCAGCGCCCAGCGCAACGGTTTCACGCATGACTTGCGGTGTACTAGTATCGACCGATAATACGACATCGAAGTTTTGAAGAATTTTTTCAGCAACAGGACAAACACGATCAAGCTCTTCTTGAACGCTTACTGGCTGTGCACCTGGACGAGTAGACTCACCGCCCACATCAATAATACTCGCCCCTTGAGCAAGCATTATTTCAACCTGATTTAGTGCTGAATCGAGATTAGAGTACTGACCACCGTCAGAAAAGGAATCGGGTGTTACATTAAGAACACCCATCACTTGAGTTGTCGCCAGATCGAGCTCTCGACTGGCGAACTTGAACAATTGACTCATAATTTAACTAAACACATCTCTGGAGAACCTAACCCTGCTCTCCAGTCTCGTCAGTTGGCTTTTTGCCATCAGCGATATCCACAACCTTATCATCTTCGCTATCGGCTTTTTTGTCGCTCGAACCATCGTTATCGTTACGACCGTTACTTGACCAGCCTTTTGGCTCACGTGGATCCTTACCGTCCATCAAGTCATCAATCTGCTCAGAATCAATGGTTTCATACTTCATCAAAGCATCCGCCATTGCATCAAGAATTGAACGATTATCCTCGAGGATTTTTTGTGCTTGCGCATAACATGTATCAATAATTGAACGCACTTCGGTATCAATTTCATTACGTGTAGCACCCGCCACATGAGAACCGCCACTGCCAGCGGACTTTCCTAAAAACACTTCTTCTTGGGCATCATCATAAAGCAAGGGCCCTAACTTATCGGACAAGCCCCACTTGGTTACCATATTTCTAGCAATCTCTGTCGCACGCTGAATATCGTTTGATGCGCCGGTTGTGACACCATCCATACCTAATGTCATTTCTTCGGCAATTCGGCCACCATAAAGCGAACAAATCTGGCTGATAAGCTGCTTGCGACTCAAGCTATAACGATCTTCTTCAGGCAGGAACATCGTCACACCCAAAGCACGACCTCTCGGAATAATACTTACCTTATAAACCGGATCATGTTCTGGTAAAACACGACCAACAATTGCATGTCCCGCTTCATGATAAGCCGTATTAAGCTTTTCCTTCTCAGACATCACCATAGACTTGCGCTCTGCGCCCATCATAATCTTATCTTTAGCAAGCTCAAAGTCTGTCATTTCAACTGCACGCTTATCAGCTCGTGCCGCAAACAAGGAAGCTTCGTTAACCAGGTTCGCTAAGTCAGCACCTGAAAATCCTGGCGTACCACGGGCAATCAAACTTGGCGCAACATCCTCAGCTAAAGGCACCTTTTTCATGTGCACCTTCAGAATTTGCTCACGACCAAGTATATCTGGCAAACCGACCACAACTTGACGGTCAAAACGCCCCGGTCTTAGCAATGCTGGGTCTAGAACATCCGGCCTATTGGTTGCAGCAATAACAATGACACCTTCACTACCTTCAAAGCCGTCCATCTCTACCAAGAGCTGGTTCAGTGTTTGCTCACGCTCATCATGACCACCCCCCATACCCGCACCACGATGACGACCGACAGCATCTATTTCATCGATAAAAATAATACAAGGAGATTGCTTCTTGGCCTGCTCGAACATATCACGCACACGTGAAGCACCCACACCGACAAACATTTCTACAAAGTCAGAACCAGAAATTGAGAAGAAAGGAACTTTTGCTTCACCGGCAATTGCCTTGGCAAGCAATGTCTTACCGGTACCCGGCTGACCAACCATCAATACGCCACGTGGAATCTTGCCACCCAAGCGTTGAAATTTGCTTGGATCCCGCAAAAACTCTACAAGCTCTTTAACATCTTCTTTAGCTTCATCAACACCGGCCACATCAGCAAAGGTTGTCTTAATTTGGTCTTCACTCATTAAACGAGCTTTACTCTTACCGAACGACATTGGTCCCTTGCCGCCACCGCCGCCCTGCATCTGGCGCATAAAAAACATAAATACAGCGATAATGACAAGAATAGGGAATGAAGCGACTAGCAGCTGAGTCCAAATACTTTGCTGCTCTGGCTCCTTACCAACAACCCGAACCTTGTTCTCAATCAGGTCATGCATTAAGCCAGGGTCTTCAACCATTGGACGAACGGTTTCATAATGACGCCCATCGGTCGTCACCACATCAAAGTGCAAACCATCAATGGCAACTTCCTTAACCTGCCCCCCTTGAACTAATTCTATGAATTGTGAATAGTCCATTGGCTTCACTTTTTGTTGGCCATTGAAGTTGTTAAACACTGTCAACAAAACTGCTGCTATCACCAACCACAGAACCAGGTTTTTTACCATGTCATTCAAAGGAGAATCCCTCTTTTACCAGTATCTTTAGATACTTAATTTACGATTAAACAAACTAATTTAGTATTTCCCGAAATAATATTCCGAGACATTTCAAAACTTACACGACATAAGTCGACAACAAAGCAAAACCAAAGTGGCTCAATATACCGCCTGATTTCTTAAATAGCTATGCCCTGACAGGAGTTTTAAACACCTTTAATTTGTAAGGCATTCAACCCTTAAACCCAACACCTACTTGATAGATTTCCCGCGAGCGGGCCCTTGAAGCGTCCGGCTTACGGCTATATACCTTAGTAAACATCTGTCGCATATCTCCAATCAAGGAGTCAAAGCCCTCCCCCTGAAAAACCTTAGCGATAAATGCGCCATTAGGTTTTAAAGTTTGTCGCGCCATATCCAGAGCTAACTCAACCAGATACATCGCATTGGGTATATCAGAAGCAGCATTCCCACTCATATTGGGGGCCATATCTGAGATTACAAGGTCTACTTGACCATCAATTTCTGCCATAAGACGATCAAACACGTCTTCTTCAGTAAAGTCACCCTGAACAAAAGTCACATCAGGCAAGGCATCCATAGATAAAATATCGCTAGCGATTACCTTTCCACTTGGCCCAACCAGCTCTTGCGCTACCTGAGTCCAACCACCAGGCGCTGCCCCCAGGTCAATCACCGTCATACCCGGCTTAAACAGGCGGTCTTTTTTTTGAATCTCTAACAATTTGTAGCTGGCACGAGAACGATACCCATCTTCCTGTGACTGTTTTACATACTGATCATCGAAGTGCTCTTTCAACCACTTGGAACTTGATTTTGAACGAGCCATACCACCCTCTTTAAAAATTCTCGCTGCCCTGTCAGAGCATAAGCCTGACATTTAGCGGCATTATCAATCAAATAAAATAACTGTTAGAATGCGCGCCGTTAATACTTTTACTTACTATACGATTTCTACTACGGGTTATTTTCATGAGCTTAAGTTCTGCAGACAAAAAACATTATCGCACTATCGCACACAACCTAAACCCGGTGATTATAGTCGGAGATAAAGGTTTAAGCGAAGGCCTAATGGAAGAACTGAATCGCGCACTCAATGATCATGAGCTAATTAAAGTTAAAGTAGCAATTGGTGACCGCGATGACCGCAGTGCACTCATCACTGAGCTGGTCGAACAAAGTGGCGCCGAGCTAGTTCAAACAATAGGAAAAATCGCGGTGCTACTTAAGAAGAACAAGAAGCCTAACCCTAAGCTTTCAAACCTAATTCGTTAACCTTAAAATACAAATGGGGTGCGACATACGCACCTCTCTAAAATTTAAAAAACTGCCCAGCACTCCAAACACCAAGCTCAGTATCTTGCTCCGAGCGCTCACAAATATAATCTGCTAACTCGTAATAAACCGGCCGACTCAATTTTGCCATAAGCCCATGTCTTACCTTCACGTATGGCGACGGTTCCTGGCGTTCGTTATAGCTTACCTCGAGCGGGTGATCTGCCGACAAGGTGAAGTAATCGCCTAGCTGGGTAGAAAAATGCAGCTTTTGCGCTTCACCCTCACCTTCGCGATCTACCATCACGACAACAAAGGGCGCATCATCCACCGTAATTTTCATTTTCTCGTAAGGCGTCACCAGGAAGAAATCTTCACCATCACGGCGTAATATCCGCGACAACAGGCGAACCACTGCCTGCCGCTCCATCTTGTCTCCCTGATAATACCACTCACCCTGGGAATCAATACGTATATCTATCTCGCCAACTCGCTCCGGCTGCCACGTTTCAACAGGTGGCAAGCTATCATCCTCGCCAACTAATTCTCTTATCTGGGTCGCGATTGTCGGTAGGTCCCTATGCAGCCCCTCACCATCTATTTTTGCCATAGTTATAGGCCTCGCTGCCACTCTTGCCTAAGAGGAATTGCACCAGGCTTATTCAAAGCCAGATCAATTTTACTTAGCATCGCTTGCTTATCTGCCCCTAAATTACCTTTTAGCACCAAATAATTAGACGCGTGGTCGGAACGGAATACTGTATTTTCCAGTTCAAAATTAGCAATCAGGGTACGAATCTCATGAAATAAATCCAATTGTTCTAATGGCTCGTAATCACCATTAAATCCAGCCCTAAAGCGCTCTTCACCCATCGGAAAAGAAACTACTAACGTCGATACAAACTCTGGCTGTGTTTCATTCATAAGCTTGGCAGAGTTAACGGCATGTTGCTTTGAAAACTTCTTGCCACCCAAGCCATTTAATATCATCACGGAAGACTTGATGCCTGCAGCTTTTAACTTGAGTAAGGCGTCTTTAGAGCTTTCGTAAGTCTCACCCTTAACCACACATTCCAAGACTTTGTCGTCACCGGATTCACAGCCCACATATACCATGCTTAGGCCTAACGCTCTCAACTCAGCCAGCTCTTCTACCGTTTTTTTCTTAATATTTCTGGGTAAGCAATAAGCAGTAACACGTTCTTTATCTGGAAAGTAGCGATTAATACACTCAAGTATTTCTTTGAGGCGGCGGAACGACAAAGTCATTGCATCACCATCTGCCAAAAAGAAACGCCCGACATTCGGCATGCTCTTCGCCACTGCACTCACTTCTTGCTCTATCTCTTCGATCTTTTTGGGCTTGAACTTCTTCTGTTCAGCTGTATACATATCGCAAAAGGTGCACTTATTGTATGAACAACCATTGGTAACTTGAAGAATCAAAGACTTAGCTTCTGAAGGTGGACGAAATACGGGCTCAATGTAATTGATAGGCAAATAATTCATAAAATAATCACGGCAACTATTGGTTGAATCTAATCGTTTATTCTAACACAAGTCTTTATTAGCGAGCTCTCTATGGGGCAAACTGAGCTCACGAACCTTATCGAGACCGGTAATTTCTTTAGTTTCGATACGATATTCCCCCCTAGCAAGTCCATTAGACTGAGTAGCAAGAGAGATAAAGCAGTCTAAATCTGTTTCGAACTGCCAAAAAAGCCAAGGGTCAGAATCGCTTTTTTGCTCCGGCTCAAAACGCGCCAAATAACGATTAGAATCATCAAATAGAAAGGAAAAGCTTTTAAGCGGAATAGACATGCCTCGCCCATCTGCTTTCATATAAGCTTCTTTCAAAGTCCAGAGAGAAAAGAAACGATCTCGAAATGCTTCTTGGTCGAGCTTCTCTATCTGGGCGTATTCCTTGGTTGAAAACGAGTATTTGGCCAAAGGCTGAAAATCAACCTCACGCTTATGCGATTCAATGTCCACCCCCAACACCTCATCACGAGAAAAAGCCAGTACGATATGATTGTCAGAATGCGACAAATTAAAGCTCAGCGGGTAATTCGGCAATTCAGGTTTACCGTAATCATTATAATTAAAGCACCATGTTTTAGGTGAATTCCCGGGGAGATATCGGCTAAGCAAGGTGCGTAAGAGATAGCGCGATACGAGATATACATGACGATCTTTTTCAAAGACAAAACGTTCGTATCGCACACGTTCGTCCTCACTCAAAAGAGCAAGAAACTCATCAATATGAGACGCCACATTTATACGTTCAACGGAACAGAGCCAAAGATCTATGCGCTGAGCTTGCATAGCTTTTACCGATAAATTCACAAAACCTTCCACATACACTCGCCACAAAGCTCGCTATAAACGCAAGCTTTGAATCAGGCAGAACAGCTTAACAAAAGAAAGCTCTGTCGGCACTGCTTTAGTCTCCATCGACATCGGCGTTTTAAAGAATGCCCTGATCAGATACGAAAACATTAAAATGCCATCTTATTTCGTATATCATCAGAGCTTCTCCCGGTCCAACAAGCTCAAAACGGTGTCAACATGCCAAGCTTTACCCATTTCCCCCAAGCTGAAACACAATTCCCTCAAGACAAGGAATTATGCTACCTGAATCACGCTGCGGTAAGCCCTTGGCCTGCATGTACGGAGCTAGCCGTTGCCAGGTTCGCCAAAGAAAATGTTTACAGCGGCGCTCAGCACTACCCTCAATGGTTACAGGTCGAGCAAGAACTGCGCGAGCGCTTGGCCAAGTTAATCGGCCTATCATCTACCCATGAAATCGCACTGGCAAAAAACACCTCCGAGGCACTGTCAATGATTGCCTATGGCATTGAATGGCAAGCAGGTGATGAAGTAATTATCAGCAATCAGGAATTTCCGTCTAATCGCATAGTCTGGGAATCCCTGAGCCAGTTTGGTGTCACTGTAAACGTAGCAGATATAGACAAACAAGACCCTGTGCAGGCGATACAACAGCTGATAAGCCCCAAGACCAGGCTGGTTTCTATTAGCTCTGTTCAGTATGCAAGCGGCATTACAATTGACCTCCCGTCTCTTAGCCAGCTATGCAAAGCAGAACAATGCCTCCTTTGTGTGGATGCCATACAAAGTCTGGGCGCATTACCTTTCGATCAAACCTTAATCGATGCTGATTTCATTGTTGCCGATGGACATAAGTGGATGATGGCCGCCGAAGGTTTAGCGCTTTTCTATGTGAAAGGCATACATATCGAAACACTGAAGATCAATCAATTCGGTTGGCATATGATCGAACAGCGCGGCAACTACGACTCGCCCGAATGGACGCCAGCAAAGGACGCAAAACGCTTTGAGTGTGGCAGCCCCAACATGCTGGGGGTACAGGCTTTAAATGCCAGTTTGGGGCTACTGCTGGATATAGGCATCGACAATATTCATCAAGCCATATGCGAACGAACGAACTATCTGAAGGCACAATTACAAACCATTGATGACCTTTGTTTCATTTCTCCTGAAAATAAAAACCAAGCGCGTCAAAGTGGCATTATCTGCTTTCGCATTGAGGGGAAGGACAGCACTGAGCTATATCAAACACTTATGTCACGTAAAGTAATCTGTGCAAACCGGGGAGGAGGTATTCGTTTTTCCCCGCACTTTTATACCACCAAGCGAGTGATCAACCGGGCTGTAGAGATTCTGCGCGACTTAGTCTAAATAATTGGAGTCATTCATTTAAGAACCCTTCTTTTGGCTTTCTCCGTGCAGGCCACCTGCCGCTCTGTGTCCTCTGTGGTGGATTTGTTTTTTGGTTTTGATTTCAAGATTAAACCCCTTAACCACAGAGGGCACGGAGCGCTTTGCTGCACAGAGGAATAATAATTCTCTATAGAGCTCCTCTATAAAATGGGTGCAATTCAGGGCAGAGTAGAACATCTCCCCGAACTCATCATTCCCGAGGTGTTTTTACCAGGAAACCAGCTACGTCGATACCTCGTTCTGACCCTCATGGATCCCGGCTTAAGAGCACACCGGGCTAACAAAGAGACCTGTGAATTATTAGTGCGGGATAAGATCCTGGTGTAAATAAGCTAGGCCGGCTTCCATCAGCTCAAGCTCCAGTACTACTAGCTCACTCGTGATAAAAGGATGAGGTTGATAGGTATTACCTTCAACCAATAGGCTCACTAAGTCTCCGACCAATGGCTGATGCGATACCAACAGCACATTATCAATTCCGGCCTGATTAAGCTGACGAAGCACTTGTTTCGGCGAGGAGTCGGGTGTAATAAAAGGCTTGGTATGAACATCGCACTTCAGCTGGTCTTGATAAACCTTTGCCGTCTGCTGAGCTCTTAGTAAGGGGCTCACCCAAATTTGGCTCACCTCACTTAATATACTCAAATGCTCTTTTGCTAAAGCACTTGTCTGCTGCACACCTCTTTCTGTCAAGGGGCGAGAGAAGTCGCTTTCTGCATAAAATGATGCCTCACCATGCCTGGAAATAAAGAGCTTCATCGCTACTTAATCTCATCCAGAAGCTTGTCTTTAGCTTTTGCTTGCGGCCAATCAGAAAATGGATAGGGCTTCACTTCACTTGCGTAGCTCAGGAATTCACTAATTTGTTTTAGGTACAAGCCCAAAGTCCTACCGGCATCTTTTAAAGATTCACTAGGCTCTCCCGTTGAAAGCTTTAACACGGTTTGAACGAGAGCGATTACAACCAAAACAATATCAGTAAGACTATAAATCAAACAAAAAAGGATCAAATATAAAACTTTTATCACGCGCTACACCTCGTGCTTTGCTAAAGTAAATTCAACATCAGTATTCTGCTCACCAGACATCAATTTTTCGATGATAACTGACAAAGGTACCTGTTTGTAAATCATCATATATAAGCCCTGTACTAATGGCATATATATATCGTTATCGTCCGCATAGCGCTTAACCTGAGCCAGAGTATTCACCCCTTCCGCAACTTCACCCAACTCCTCTACGGCCTGCTCCAAGGTTTTCCCTTTACCAAAGGCATAACCCACCCGGTAATTCCTACTTAGCGGGGAACTACAGGTCGCAATCAAATCACCCACGCCCGACAAACCTAGGAAAGTGAGCGGATTAGCACCCTGCGTTTGCGCAAAGCGCCCCATTTCAGCCAGGCTTCGTGTAAGCAGCATGGCAATCGTATTCTCACCCAAACCCTTGGCTGCAGCGACACCCGCCATAATAGCGTAAATATTCTTCAACGCGCCGCCTAACTCAACACCATAAACATCAGCACTGGCATAGACTCTAAAATAGGAGCAGCCTAGTGCATCCTGAACACCCTTTCTTAAGTCTGAGGACTCGCTTGCAATCACCGTGGCCGTTAGCTCATGTTTGGCTATTTCCTTGGCTAGGTTTGGCCCGCCCATAACGCCCACCTGAAAACCGGGAAGCTCTGCCCGCAAAATATCACTCATCAGGTTTAGTGTGCCCGGCTCGATCCCTTTTGTAGTGCTCACCACCCATTGATCAGGCTTAAGATAGGATTTTGCATTTTCTACAACTGCCCGAAAAGATTTACTCGGCACGGCAAAAAATACGATATAGGCATTGTCAACGGCGTCACTTAAGCTCGTTGTTGGAATTAGGTTTTCATGCAAGGACAAATCAGGCAGATACTTGGTATTAACCCTGGTTTGAATAATGGACTCTACGGATTCTTCACTGCGCATCCATAAATATGTCTTAATCCCGGCTTCGGCAGCAATATTAGCAATCGCAGTTCCAAAACTTCCACCACCCAGAACAGCGATAGCCGATTTGCTATGTGACATGATTTAAGATCTCTTGTTTAGTTGATTAGACTTGTTTGCCAGCTCTTTTTGCTGCAAGACAATAATAGAAGGTCACAAGAGAAACCTGAAGCAGGAAAGCCAAAATACTTTGCTTCCTGACATAATATTAATAACTAAGCTTTATTCACCTTAGCCCGCAACAAAGGCCTGTTCCTCTACATCGCCTTCAAGTGTCGCCACTAAGTCTTTGAACTGTTCACGGTTGTGCTCGTTCAGGTTCATCAAAACCTTGTGAGCATTGAGAACATTGGTTCTTAATTCTTCTTCGGTAATATCTTGGGGTGCCAGCTCAGTCAGTCGTTGGCTCGAGTCTGCCGGTTCAGTTAGAATAAGATAGACACTTTCGAAGCCCATTGTCGTTATGACACGAGTAATGTCAGGGTTAGTCGATACAATGGAAGGCAAGAAGTGGCTTTTTTGCTTCGCCTGAATAGCCAAGCGAGCAAGCAAACCTAAAGTGGTACTGTCAATTAAAGTCGTCTCACTCAAATCAACAACGATTGATGCAAATTCAGGGTCAGACGTCATTGCTTCAATAGCAGAGTCAATCGTTGAGCAAAGATTCAATCGAACCTCTCCCACCAATTTCAACACATAAACGCCGCTGCATTCTGCTTGTAGTATTTTACATTTAGACATAGTCGCTCAACCTTTAATGCTTGTGATTGACATATTCAATATGGAACGTATGTTCTGCATATCGCTACCTTTTACTTCCGTCACTGACTGCACTCACCGAAAGAAAGGCAATATCATCAGGTATTTCTTTTAAGTCGTCCAAGCCTAAGGAAGAGAATAGCTCCGCTACACCCGCCCTGTTTTCTGCTACAACGTCCAGTAGTAGC
>NZ_LWGJ01000961.1:0-571 GCF_001635845.1 Oleiphilus sp. HI0132
AAACGAGGAAGAGAACCTTGAGTCCAATCGCGCCATGGTTGATTCTGCCAAACAATCCAGAGCGGTATTAAGGCAAATACTGTCGATTACTAAAGATGAGGACAAATCCTTCTACGAACGAAATGAACAGGTGATGCAGCTCGTGGAGGCATTCTTTAGTTCCGAAACAGATGATATCGATGATGCTTGTGAGCGATTTGATGTCAACATTTCCAGACTGCAAAAACAAAGTGGCTTTTACCATTATCTTTTTAATCAGCACACGGGGCTTGTCCGTAGGCTCACTCCTGCATTAAAGGCACTAACGTTTGACCGTGAAAATTCTGATGCACCATTAATTGAAGCAATCGACTGGTTACGTGAGTCTAAACCGCAGCTGGATGAAAATACGCCTCAAGCCTTTTTAAGGAAATCAGAGAAAGACCTGATACAAGATGAATCAGATGCCCCAGCGATATCGCGCTGGAAAATACTTTTGTTCTGCCATGTTATTGAAGGAATCCGCACTAAGAAGTTGACGTTGAAATACTCTTACCGATACCGCCTAGATGAAAGCTATTTAATTCCGTGG
>NZ_LWGJ01000962.1:0-277 GCF_001635845.1 Oleiphilus sp. HI0132
CCTGCCGTACAGCAATATTTACAATATGCTCAGAGCAAACAAATCGATACTCATCAAGTCATTCTCGACTCAGGGATCGACCCGAATGTTCTGGCCAGTGCAAATGGGCGTATTATTGGAACCCAGTTCCAATCTCTTATTAAACATCTTATCGAACGCGCTAATGACCCCTTGCTCGGGCTTCATACCAGCCAATTTGTTCAGCCAGGCTCCTATAGTGTGCTTGGCTATATCACTATGAGTTGCGCCACCATCGGTGAAGCCATGGATAAAATAC
>NZ_LWGJ01000963.1:0-543 GCF_001635845.1 Oleiphilus sp. HI0132
TGAGATATTGCGCTGCGATCGATTGAATCTGTTTTGGATAGGTTGCGCTTAACAGCAGAGTTTGGCGCTCTTCTGGTATATCTTCAATGATAGTATCCAAGGCCTCCTGAAAGCCCATGTCTAGCATTCTATCAGCTTCGTCCAATACCAGCGTGTCAACATTGTTGAGCTTCAGGTTACCTTTTCTAACGTGTTCTTCAACCCGGCCAGGAGTACCGACGATGATATGTGCGCCGTGCTCTAAAGAACCAACTTGAGGGCCAAAAGGCATGCCGCCACATAAGGTGAGAACTTTTATATTGTGAATAGCGCGGGCAAGTTTGCGAATTTCTTTGGCGACTTGATCGGCCAGCTCACGAGAGGGCAGAGCACCAAAGATTGAATTCTGAAACGTTTTACGTCTAGCTTATTGAGTAGCCCAAGCCCAAATGCGGCAGTCTTTCCTGAGCCCGTTTGACCTTGCGCGATGACATCTTTTCCCTCAATAATCAGGGGCAGGCTCTGCATTTGAATCGGTGTCATGGCTTGATAGCCTAATGAATC
>NZ_LWGJ01000964.1:0-483 GCF_001635845.1 Oleiphilus sp. HI0132
TGAAGTGTCGGCTAGTGATGCGGATGATGCGCCGATTGTTAAATACGTCAACAAGATGCTACTCGACGCAATCAAAACTGGCGCATCAGATTTACACTTCGAACCTTATGAAAAAAGCTACCGCGTTCGCTACCGTACAGACGGTATATTACACGAAGTTTCAAAGCCCTCCATTAAACTGGCCCCCAAGATATCAGCCCGTTTAAAGGTTATGTCCCAGCTGGATATTTCTGAGCGGCGAATTCCTCAAGATGGACGTATTAAGCTAAAGCTATCAAAAACCAAAGCGATTGATTTCCGGGTGAATACCCTACCTACGTTGTGGGGCGAAAAAATTGTATTGCGTATTCTTGACCCGAGCAGCGCGAAAATGGGGATTGACGCATTGGGTTACGAAGACGTCCAGAAAGAGCTCTATATGGATGCGCTTCACCAGCCGCAAGGGCTTATCCTAGTAACCGGCCCTACGGGGAGTGGTAAAAC
>NZ_LWGJ01000965.1:0-1421 GCF_001635845.1 Oleiphilus sp. HI0132
AAATATTTAATAAGTAAAGACAAGAAAACCATTCAGCATTTTCAATCGTCTGTACAGCCAATCAGCAGCTCACTAGAAAACAAAATCATCGAACTACTGAAAATTGAAATTTAAATAAATTGGATGCCCATTTTAAACAAAATAGACATACTTAATAATTTCCCTAAACAGCCATGCACGCATTATATTTCCGGAAGGTTTTCTCAATATTCGGCATTGGGCCTATAGGACGTTTAAAGCACCTTTTCACCCTTCGGATGAAGTAGCATACCCGAAATTGCTGCTCATTTTTATTGCCTAAGCCCCGGAATTTAGCTTCACAGCGCCCAAAGAAGGTCGTATTTTGGTCGATTTGACCGAAAAGTGCCTGGCGAATGGATCTTTAGCTGACAGTTGCCCCACCGGCCTGCCGCAAAGGCTGACAGTACATGGATTGAGAGCTTAGGAGCGTCAATTAAATAAACGAGTCTGCGATGGGCCGAACAGGCTGGGAGTCAGTGGTGGGGCTCGCTCTGGCGGCTGGGTGTGATGGTTAGTATCGGCTTTGGCCGCCTTCTGTTTGAGATGTTTAAGAATCTGCTCGATTATGTCCGGATCCTCAATGCTGGCAATCACTTTGACATGCCCTCCACAGTGCTCGCAAACCTCAATATCAATATTGAAGACTCGCTTAAGTCGCTGCATCCATGTCATGGCATGGTGCCGCTCTTCAGGGGTCTTATCGAGCCAGTCAGTATCGGCTGCTTCTAGTTTGTCAGGCTTTTTTCCGCGTTTAGCCGGTGTGACCTGAACACGGTGTTTGCTGTTCGGTGCGAAGACTCCGTGGAATCGGGTGAGGTTGACGCGCGGCTTGGGTACCAGTGCAGCCAGCTTGGCCATGAAGTCCATGGGTTCGAAGATCACATGGGTTGTGCCATTGCGATACGGGGTTTTGAGTTCATACCGAACGTGTCCATTGGAGGTCAATGCCAGGCGCTTTTCTGAAACAGCGGGTCGGCTAACGTAGCGGCAGAGCCGTTCGAGTTTATCCCTCTGATGTCCTTCGGCCATCACACCGGCATGGAGTGAAAACCCTGCCACTTTAGCCGCTTGGCCATAGCCTGGCTTCTCACTTTCGCAATGAGGGAAGGTTTGCAGGGTGAAGACCTTACTCCCTTGCTGGGGGCCGGTGGCGATGCGGTAAGTCACCGAGGAACCGTGCATTTGCGTGAGTACATCTCCTCCTTCCTCGTCCAGCGTCAACCAGGTATTCTCGGCATCTCGCTCCAACAGACCGCGTTTTTCCAGGCAGCGAGCGACCCGGTGGCTGAGGGTGTTAACGAGCGCATTGAGTTCATGTTGAGTGGGTGCCTTGACCCGATGGAACCGCCGTTGGCCATAGGTATCTTCGGCGTATACGCCATCGAGAAATAGCATGTGGT
>NZ_LWGJ01000966.1:0-1415 GCF_001635845.1 Oleiphilus sp. HI0132
GCTCTTAAGGTTTAGGGCTCAATATTCGGCAGGGAATGCTCGTTTCTTATTATGTATTCCTCCGTTTAAATTTTTAGGGTAGGTGGCACGGTTTCCAACTGTTCCGCTCCGCTGTTTAAGCTTCTCAGGTACATTTTAATTTGTAGAGGTTTCGTTGGTGGTGTGTTCCTAGGGAGTCCGGTAAAGTCGCCATCTAGGGTGTTTTTGTCTCTGGGCAAGTACAAAGGTTTTAACGTGGTGTTTGGTGTAGTTGGGTGTTCTAAAACATCTAACCAGTTCATCAAACATCACTCCGGCCACAAAAACACGTGGCCTACGTTGGACGCACGATAGAGCCGTGCGCCGTTTATAAAAGCGTTGGTATGACTCCCCACGTCAAGAGGCCCGCACAAAATCCTGCCGGAACCTCGGCCAGAGCCTTTCTTTTTAATTAACATTCTTCCCGTTAGGGAAGCGTCAACGCATCAGATGAAGCAAGTAATTTCGACGGTGATCATGCTGGTATTCGTGGGTTGCTAACGCGACGCGTTAACCTATCCAACCTTACTTATTACGTCGTGGTGCCTGTCTTCAGTCTATGCTCGTGGATCAATGTACTGCTAGCTCATTGCCAACCTAACGCCTTCGGTGATTGCACCACAGCCGCTGCTTGATCTTTTGCATTGACGCTAAACTTGTTCATGTATTATTCCTTATCTACTTAAGCGGGTACGCGTGAGATTCGTGTTTTTGGATCTATTCTGGGTAAGGTGACTTCCTTCGAGATTGACCAGATATAAGCTATCAGTTCTCGTGCGATCGCCGTTACCACGACACTTCGATGTTTACCTTTGTGTATTAGTCGTTGATATCGTCTACATAATCTCTGTTGTGCTTGCCAAGCTTGATCAATTACCTCTTTCGGCAATCCTTCCTGCCTGAGCTGTAATTCCTTCGATATCTTTGCGGGATAGCGATAGCTATGTGCAGCCTCAACTAACAATCTCCTCGCTCGCCCATTTCCACAATTGGTGATCGCGCCTAAGTGTCGTTTTCCTCCACTTGAATGCTCGGAGGGCGTCGTTCCGATATAACTCATCAGTTTTCTAGGGCTATCAAATCGTGTTAAGTCTCCTAGCTCTACAATGACACCAGTGGCGGTGAGCAGTCGGACGCCTCTCAAGGCTTGTATCGCTTTCACAACCGGATAATATCGCCATTGCTTCACGTGATGGGCGAGTTCATTGTCCAGACGCTCTAGTCGAGCATTGCGTTCTGAAATGGTTTGAATCATCTCTTGCAAGACAAATTGCTGACTAGGATGAGGTAAGATGATCTCTGTTAACCAACGAAGGTGTTTTAAGCTCCAATTTGATTTGCCTGAATAGTTAATATGATTTCTGAGCAGCAAGGCTTTTAGCTGGAAACGTGCATTA
>NZ_LWGJ01000969.1:0-10512 GCF_001635845.1 Oleiphilus sp. HI0132
AAGAGTTTTTATATGGAATTTCTAATTGAACAAGTTGTGCTGTTTTGCGTATCGATTATTGCAAACGGCTTGAGTGCGATGGCTGGTGGAGGCGCTGGCTTGTTACAGTTTCCTGCTTTGCTCTTTCTTGGTTTGGGTTTTACTGTCGCCTTGGCTACGCATAAAGTCGCCAGCGTTGCTTTAGGCGTTGGGGCGACTTTACGCCATATTAGAGAGAAACAGTTGAGCTTGGCTTTTGCTAGTCATATTCTGCTTTTCGGGTTGCCAGGCGTGATACTCGGAGCCTTATTGATTCTCTCTGTTCCCGATGAACTAGCCAAGCAAGCTTTAGGGGTCTTAACGATAGCTTTGGGTTTGTACTCTGTATTTAAACCGGAGCTGGGGATGACGACGACGACCAAGGTATTTAAGCGTATTCATTGGCTGATTGGCGGCTTGGTACTGTTTTTAATCGGTGTTTTGAACGGCTCGATTACCTCAGGAACAGGCCTGTTCGTTACCTTGTGGCTGGTGCTTTGGTATGGCTTGGAGTACCAGCGAGCGGTTGCCTATACCTTGATTTTGGTGGGATTGTTTTGGAATGGTGTGGGGGCGCTTACGCTGGCCTTACAGACCGAGGTTAAGTGGTCGTGGGTACTTCCTTTGGTTTTGGGGGCTTTAGCTGGAGGCTACCTTGGAGCGCATCTATCGATCGCCAAAGGAAATAAAATTGTTAAGCGCTGTTTTGAAGTAGTGACCATTTTGGTTGGGGTGTCTTTGCTGGTGTAGAGACAGATACTCATCTGCCAGCAAACAAACTTGTCTAGGTCGCAGGCCGCTCCGTGACCTCTGTGGTGAGTGCTTATCTGGGTTTCGTTCTTTAAGAGATCAAACACTTGAACCACAGAGAACACCGAGCGCTTCGCTGCACAGAGAAGACATGGAGAAAAACATTTTTAGTTTTTATCTCTTCTCTGTGTAGGCCGAAGGCCTCTCTGTACCCTCTGTGGTTAATGGTTTTTTGGGTTTAGTTCTTTAAGAGATCAAACACTTGAACCACCGAGAACTTCGCTGCACAGAGGTTATGATCAATCAAGCAATCCCAAACTGTGATCTATATGCAGAAACGGCATCCGCGTACTGCGATAAACTTGCATCATCCTGAATGTAGTCTAATACTTGAGTTAAGTTGACGATACTGGCGACTGGGATATTAAAGTCTCTTTCGACCTCTTGAATGGCAGACAACTCGCCCTGACCCTTTTCCTGGCGGTCAAGTGCAATCAGAACACCTGCTGGCTCCGCACCTGCGGCCTCAATGATTTTGATCACTTCGCGAATTGCCGTACCTGCCGTAATCACATCGTCGATAATCATTATCTTGCCTTTAAGTGGTGCGCCAACGAGCGTGCCACCTTCACCGTGAGCTTTTGCTTCTTTACGGTTGAATGCAAAGGGCGTGTTAATGTTATGCAATGAAGAAAGACAGACTGCTGTAGCAGAGCCTAAAGGAATGCCTTTATAGGCAGGACCAAATAGAACATCGAAGGGAATATCCGAGTCAACCAGTGTTTGGGCATAAAATGACCCAAGCTTGGCAAGTGATAAACCATCGTCGAAAAGACCCGCATTAAAAAAATAAGGGCTAACACGGCCAGACTTAAGGGTGAATTCGCCGAACTTCAAAACGTTCTTTTGGATAGCAAATTCAATGAATTCGCGCTGGTGGGGCTTCATATTTGTATTTTCTCGCATTAATTGCGCCTAAATTGAAAGATATTACAGTGTTTTTCTTTTCAAAAAATGTGAATTAAGTATCATACCACGCAAATTAATTATGAGGCAGTTATGCGAGTAGTATCAATTAACGTAAATGGATTGAAGAGAGCTGCAGAAAATGGTTTTTTTGATTGGATGCGTGAGATCGATGCCGATGTGGTATGTGTCCAGGATCTGCAAGGCAAAGTTTATGATTTCGATGACGAAATCTTCCACCCCGAAGGTTATCAGGCTTATTTTATAGATGCTGAAAACCCTGAAGATGGCGGCGTGGGTATTTATACTCGCCACTTCCCCAAGGCAATTATGTATGGCTTTGCTTATGAGCCAGCAGATCGTGAAGGGCGCTTTATTCAGGCTGACTTTGAAAATGTTAGTGTTGCTTCAATGCTTGTACCCAATGCATTAGGCAAACCTGAGAACCAGGAAGCAAAGGATAAATTCCAGGACGCGTTTCAAAGCCATCTGGAAAAAACTCTCCGTAAGCGTCGTCAGTTCATTTTTGCGGGCAGTTTCAATTCCGCGCATTTGGTGACAGATGCGAGCAAAAAATACCATGAGATGGACGTGAGTGGCTTTAAAGCGCATGAGCGAGACTGGTTCGATACGGTTTTCGATGACTTTGGTTATGTTGATGCGTTCCGCCATGTGAATGTTGAAAGAAATCAATATACCTGGTGGCCAGAGTGGGCCAAGGGTTGGCGAAAGAATGCAGGCTGGCGAACAGATTATCAGATCACGACCCAGATGATGCGTAACGTTATCGAAGATGGTTTTATTGATATGGACACGCGCTTCTCGGATCACGCACCTGTTATTATCGACTACGACGTGATTATGTAGTTTCGGTGATTAGAAATAAAAAAGGGATGGTTGCTACCATCCCTTTTTTTATTCTAGGCTTTCTTTACGAGTTTCGCGCTGCTTCCTGCAACTCAAATATCTCGTTAATGCCTTTCTTCGCTAGTGCTAACATGGCATTAAATTCGGACTCTTCAAACGCTTCACCTTCAGCAGTGCCCTGAATTTCGATAAAGCCGCCTTTGTCAGTCATGATCACGTTCATATCAGTTTCTGCTTCTGAGTCTTCCGGGTAGTCCAAGTCGAGAACGGGTGTACCTTTGTAGATGCCTACAGAAATCGCCGCAATCTTTTGCTTTAGCGGGATTTCTTTCAGTTTTCCTGCATCTACCAAGCCTTGAAGAGCGTCCATGAGTGCCACGCAGCCCCCAGAGATAGACGCTGTACGAGTACCGCCATCTGCCTGGATAACATCGCAATCGATTTGAATGGTGCGTTCGCCGAGTGCTTTCATATCAACAGCGGCGCGTAATGAGCGACCGATTAGACGCTGAATTTCGACGGTACGACCTGTTTGTTTACCCTTTGCTGCTTCACGGATCATACGTGAACCGGTAGAGCGAGGCAGCATGCCATATTCAGCGGTTAACCAACCTTGTCCTTCACCTTTTAGGAAGCGGGGTACCTTTTCGTCTATTGAGGCAGTACAGATAACTTTGGTGTCGCCAAACTCAACCAGGACAGAGCCTTCAGCATGTTTTGTGTAGTTTCGGGTGATTTTAATCTCGCGTGCTTGATCTGGTTGGCGTTCGCTTGGTCTCATAAAGTTCTTCCTATTGGGGAATTAAATAAAGGGGTACCGGGAAAATTTGCTGGCAAGTTTATCACTTTAAAGGTGGGTTTCTAAGTGCCTAGCGAGTAGAATTCGTAAATCAATTAGAACATACGTAACTAAGCTAAGTGGGGAAGTACCAATGCTGAAAAGCATGACAGGATTTGCACGTTTAGAACTTGAAAGTGACCAAGGTGTATTAACGTGGGAGCTAAGAACCGTCAATCATCGTTATCTCGAGCCTCACTTAAAAATACCGGATATGTTCCGTGAAGCGGAACCTAAACTCAGATCCCTGATGCGTAAGTACTTATCTCGGGGCAAGCTAGACTGTTCCTTAAAGTGGCAGCCCAGTAACCGTAAAGCTGATGGCTTGAAGGTGAATGCTGAAGTGCTCGCTCAGTTAAGTGAAGCCTGCCGTTCGGTAAATGAGTTATTTGATGACGTCGCACCGGTTGATGCGATCTCGGTGCTTCAATGGCCTGGCGTGATTGATAATGAGTCAGGTGACCGCCAGCAACTGTTGGCACAAGCCAATGAGTCCTTTGAGGCCTGCTTAAAAATATTATTGGAAAACCGTCAACGTGAAGGCACTCAGCTAGAGCCTCTGTTTGAAGAGCGTTTAGTCGCTATTGAAAATATCGTTAAAGAAGTGCGCGCCTGGTTGCCAGATATTCTTAAAAAGCAAAGCGAATTAGTGAAGAAGCGCTTCGAAGAAGCTTCTGTACAAATGGACAATGAACGCCTTGAACAAGAGATGGTTTTGCTAGCGCAGAAAACTGATGTGGCTGAAGAGCTTGATCGTTTAGATGCTCATGTAGTTGAAGTACGAAGTGTACTGAAGAAAAAGGAGCCGGTGGGGCGACGTCTTGATTTCCTTATGCAGGAGTTAAACCGAGAAGCCAATACCTTGTCATCTAAGTCTATCGTAACAGACACCACAAAAGCGGCGGTAGAGTTGAAAGTTTTGATCGAGCAGATGCGCGAGCAAGTACAGAATGTAGAGTAGAGCGCTACTTGCAAAAACAGAGAGTGCCAAGGCAAAGCCTAGGGCACTCTTTTGAACTAACTACTTGGAAGACTCAACAAGCTGCTCAGCTTGCTTAATCGGCATATGACGCACATCTTTACCTTTTACGATGTAGATCACGTGCTCAGCCAGATTACACGCATGGTCACCGATACGTTCCAAGGCACGTAGTACCCACATAACGCTGTGAATCTGGGAGATACTGCGAGGGTCTTCCATCATGAAGGTCATCAGTGAGCGAACCGCTGACTTGTACTCGGCATCGACAGCATGGTCTTCTTTCATAATATCCAGTGCCATATCGATATCGAAACGTGCAAAGGCATCGAGTGCACCATTGACCATTTGACCAACATGATCGCTGATGTGGCGAATTTCGACGTAGCCGCGAGGTGCTTTGCCCTCTTCAGTCAGGCGGATTGCCATTTTGGCAATCTTACTGGCTTCATCACCAATGCGTTCGATATCTGCAACCATTTTGATGATAGAAATGACTAAGCGAAGGTCACTCGCTGCCGGCTGACGTCGTGCAATCAACTGGGTACAGTCTTCGTCGATCAGTAACTCCATTGCGTCAACTTCTTGGTCTTTGTTACGGACCGTATCGGCGAGTTCGCTATTGTTGGTGATAAGAGCTTCTACTGCATCAGATACTTGACGCTGTACGATACCGCCCATATTTAGCAACTGGTTACGCAACTCAGATAAATCCTGATTGAATTGCTGGGAAATGTGCTGAGTGTGGCCGTCGTTTGTTGTAATACTCATATTTGCCTCTTTTATCCGTTAATGCAGCATAGTGTCATGTAGCGAGTTGATATAGTCCTAAACCTAACCGTAACGACCGGTTATATAGTCTTCAGTCTGCTTGTTACGTGGGTTGGTAAACAGCTCATCAGTGTTGCCAAATTCGATCAAGTCGCCCATATACATAAACGCCGTGTAGTCAGATACACGAGCAGCCTGCTGCATATTGTGGGTTACGATAACGATAGTATAGTCATCTTTTAGCTGGTGAATCAGTTCTTCAATTTTCAGCGTAGACAATGGGTCCAAGGCTGAAGCGGGTTCATCAAGCAGTAATACATCTGGTTTAACAGCAACGGTTCGTGCGATCACCAAACGTTGTTGCTGACCACCGGATAGACCCAATGCGCTATCATCAAGACGATCTTTAACTTCATCCCAAAGTGCTGCAGAACGTAGAGACCATTCTACTGTTTCATCTAGAATACGCTTTTTGTTGATTCCTTGAATACGCAGGCCATAAGCGACGTTTTCATAGATGCTCTTTGGGAAAGGGTTTGGCTTCTGGAATACCATACCAATGCGGCGACGAAGTTCAGCCACTTCGACTTTACGTTGGTAGATATCTTTACCTTCATGAAGGATTTTTCCGGTGATGCTACAGCCATCAACCAAATCGTTCATGCGATTGAAGCAACGCAATAATGTCGATTTACCACAACCCGATGGGCCGATAAAAGCCGTTACTCGGTTCTGTGGGATCTGCATATTTACGCCGTGAAGGGCCTCTTTTTCACCGTAGCATAAGCGTAAATCGTCAACGGTTAGTGCAATTTTTTCGTCTTCCAGCTTTAGAGCTGCAGACTTACGCTGTAGTGAACTGATATCGATAGCGTGCGTCTTAGTTTCGGTTTGTGCGCCTGCTTGTGTCGTCGAATCATTTGTATCATTTTGCATAGTCATATCTCTTTCTGGTGTCTATCCAGTTAACTCAATAATTATTAAAACTCAAACCATTTCAGGCGCTAGTTAAACTTCTAATGCTTTGTACTTCTCACGTAGCTTGTTACGAATCGCGACTGCGCTTAGGTTTAGCATTGCAATAACGATAACCAATAATAGCGAGGTTGCGTAAACAAGTGGTCGTGCCGCTTCGACGTTAGGGCTCTGGAAGCCAACATCGTAGATATGGAAGCCTAAGTGCATAAACTTCTGGTCCAAATGCAGATAAGGGTAGTTGCCATCTAGCGGTAATGAAGGCGCTAGCTTAACCACACCTACCAGCATCAATGGCGCAACTTCACCCGCTGCACGAGCAATCGCAAGAATAACACCGGTCATCATTGCAGGGCTTGCCATAGGTAGTACGACACGCCAGAGTGTTTCAGCTTTGGTTGCGCCCAAGGCCAGGCTACCTTCACGAATGGATCTTGGAATACGTGATAAGCCTTCTTCAGTCGCTACAATAACCACTGGCAATGTCAGGATCGCTAGCGTGACTGAAGCCCATAACAAACCACCGGTACCTAGCGTCGGCGCGGGTAATGCCTCAGGGAAGAAGGCCTGATCAATACCTGAGCCCAGGAAGTAAATAAAGAAGCCCAGGCCAAATACACCGTATACGATAGAGGGAACACCGGCGAGGTTGTTAACCGCGATTCGGATAATTCGGGTAATTGCACCCTGGTGTGCATATTCACGCAAGTAAACAGCGGCGATAACGCCTAGTGGTGTCACCATGATAGACATGACGATTACCATCAAAACCGTACCGTAAATAGCGGGGAAGATACCGCCTTCTGTGTTGGCTTCACGCGGGTCATCGCTAACAAACTCAACTAGCTTCTCAATATAGAAGGAGATCTTCTCAGCCAGCGACATTTTGTTAGGCTGGAATGCGCGAACAACGTGGGCTATCTCGATTTCTCGCTCTTGGCCATCCGCTGTTGTTGCGACGAGACTGTCACGATTGATTTGCGTGTATAAATCACTCAGGCGTGATTGCAGCCCTTTGTATTGATTATCGAGCGCTGCGCGTTCTTCTTTAAGCTCTAATTGACGCTGAGCTGTTAGCTCATTGTTTAGCTCATAAGAGCGCTCTTTTAGGCGTAAACGCTCGATTTGGCTGTTGATGCTGCCGATCTCGGCCTTTTCGATCGTATAGATCTCATCATGAATGCTCAATGCACGTTCGATACGCTTGCTCAGTTCATCCCATGCGCCATTTCCAGAGGCGACAACCTGGCCGCTTTCTTTTACATCTTTAAGGTAGCCGTAGAAGTTACCCCATTCGCGACGTTCCATTGCGATAATATCTTCAGGGTAATGACGATTACTTAAGGAGGCATCCAATACCCAGCGGAAGTCACTGCCCGTTACATCCCGGTTACCCATTTTAAGCAGGTGACGATCCATAAACTCGACGCCTTGAGGAACCTTGTAACCAGCCTCTCTCAGCTGAACAGCAGAAACACTTTCTGTTTCGACCAGCTCACCCATGATTTTATAGGTACCGCCATTTCGGTTTTCTACATCAGCCTCGACGACATCATGTGCCCAGAAGTGCACTAAACCACGTGAAGCGATCAGGATTAACAGGCTAAAGACCATCACCAAGCTGATTGCGACCGCGCCAGCGTTTAACCAAACCCAAGGATCGCCGTCTTTAAACCATTTCTTTAAAGGTACTCTCATGATTCTAATCCTTAAATTACGCTGTACTTAGAACGAAGGCTCTGACGAACCCATTCAGCAAAGGTGTTAACAACAAAGGTAAAGAGGAACAATACAAAGGCTGCCAGGAACAAGATACGGTAGTGTGTACTGCCGACTTCGGATTCTGGCATTTCAACTGCGATGTTGGCCGACAAGGTTCTCATGCCTTCAAAAATATTCACATCCATGATTGGCGTGTTACCCGTTGCCATCAATACGATCATGGTTTCACCAACTGCACGACCCATACCGATCATTACAGCAGAGAAGATACCCGGGCTTGCCGTAGGAAGAATGACGCGAGTCATGGTTTGCCACTGGGTAGCACCCAATGCCAGAGAGCCATAGCTCAAATGCTTCGGTACACTGAAAATCGCATCTTCAGTAATCGAGAAGATAGTAGGAATGACGGCAAAGCCCATCGCGGCGCCCACGACTAAGGCGTTACGCTGGTCAAAATCGATGCCCATTTCATTGGTCAACCAAGACCGCATATCGCCGCCAAAGAAGGCGACTTCCAATACCGGGCTAATTTCGATACTGAACCACGAGGCTAACAAGATAACCGGAATTAACAGCACGGGGTCCCAGCCTTCCGGTACGGCGTGTCTAATTCGGTCGGGTAAGTTCACCCAAATGAAGCCAAACGCAAGTAAAGAGAGCGGGGTAATCAAGAGCCAAGCAAAGATGCCTGGTAAGTGATCTTCCATGAATGGCGCGAAAAACAGACCTGCCAAGAAACCGAGGATAACCGTCGGTAGTGCTTCCATAAGTTCTATCGAAGGCTTCACTTTACGACGCAGTGCGGGTGCCATGAAGTAAGCCGTATATAGCGCGCCGCAGATAGCAAGTGGCGTCGCGACTAGCATAGCGTAAAATGCTGCTTTTAATGTACCAAAGGCAAGTGGCGACAGGCTGTACTTTGGTTCAAAGTCGTTGTTAGAGGCTGAAGACTGCCAAACGTACTCTGGCTCTTGGTACCCTTCGTACCAAACTTCTTGCCATAGGGCTGAGAAAGAAATTTCAGGGTGTTCGTTGTCAATGTGCCAGAAGCTAATCTGACCTTGCTCATTTTCGACTAATACATAGTTAGCGCGAGGTGCGATGCTGGCATGTGTGATGGCGGCGTCGCTTACTTTCTTCACTAATGTTGTGCTGTGAGCAGTCGTGTTGAACAAAGAAATGGTGCCGCTATCATCTACCGAGGCAAAGCCTTTTCGGCGGTGTTCAATGGCGATTGATGTGATTTCTGCCGTAGAATCTTCATCAATTGAGAAGTCACGAATTCGCTGTAATGAGTAGTGGTTGTTGTCGTCACGAACCATAAACCATTGAGAAACAATCCCGCCGGACTCAGTCACCAATATAGAGGAACCGCCAAGTAAAAGTTCCATGCCGATAATGTCTCTGTTCTCGGGCAAATGAACGGTGCCGTTAATCGTCGCCTGTTCGTTATCGGCCAGGTCGAAGATGTTGATGTCTTTTTCCGATGCTACAAAAACCCAGCGCATACCGGGTTCAGCGATGACGAACTTTGGTTCACTATTCAATGTCGGCATGCTAACAGGCTCTGCTTCAAGCATTACCTCACCGGTCATGAAGTTTTCTTCTTTTGAGAAGCGAGTCGAGAACAGTTCACTCTGGTCATTCGCGCCAACGATCAAAATGGCGTCTTCAGTTAGTGATAATGAGACAAATGTAATTGGGTGCCCTGATTCGTCCATATCCATGGGCTCTTCGCCAAAGGGAAACTCGATATAAGGCGTAATAAGACGCTTATCGTTTGGATAGGTGATCTTGTAGCTGTGCTTAACGATAATGATTTGGCCATTACTTAAACCTGCCAAAATAGTACGGCTGGCGGGCTCTGCAGCGCTGACGCTTGTAACAATAACGCCTTCAGGAATGGGTAGGCGCTGATTACTGACGACGCTGCCATCTTGTGTATTGAAGAAGATAATATTGCCCTGATCCGTCACACGAAGGGCTTTTTCAGCTTGCTCTTCCATGGCGTAGTACAGCGTTGTACCTGAGTCTGCTGCGGGAACTTGGTATTCACTGACGGCCTCAATTTCAGCCGACTCGAACAATGGCATAACTTCATAAAGCAGATAGAAGAAAATCAGCGTAATTGCCAAGATGACACTGCCTCCTCCCATGCCAATAGAGGTGCTTGCAACCTGGTCTTTGATCTTCCTAATCTTACGGTAGCGTACGAGTTTAGGGCTATCAAAGTCGAGCTTAGGTGGCTCAGATACAGCAGCTTTATTCATAGTCGTCATGTCCAGATTATCTTTGCGAATAAGATTTAGCGTGTAAAAAGTGCGCGTATTATAAAATAAAAATCCCCTCATCAAAGAATGGCGAGAAGATTTTTTATTATATTACAATTTGTAACCGTCTTCCTTGACGGTAAGTGACCTCGATTTACAGTAGGCCAAGTTCCTTCAAGCTCTTTTCAGCAACTTTTGAAGGTAGTGGAACGTAACCGTCTTTTACCACAACCTCCTGACCTTGCTGAGACAATACTGACTTAACAAACTCTGCTTCAAGTGGAGACAAGTCTTTGTTAGGCGCTTTATTGATGTAAACGTATAGGAAGCGAGATAGTGGATATTTGCCTGTTACC
>NZ_LWGJ01000970.1:0-1058 GCF_001635845.1 Oleiphilus sp. HI0132
GACGTATCTTCAATCGCAAGCATGATGCAGGTATCACCAAGTATGAATGGAGACATTATCTAGCCGTGGCTCAACGCAAACCAGGAGCACTGCGTAACGGCGCACCGTTCGAGACCTTGCCAGACAGCTTCAAGTCCATTCAAAAGTATTTACTTCGACGACAAGGTGGTGATCGAGAAATGGTCGAGATATTGGCCTTGGTACTTCATCACGACGAACAGCTGGTTGAGCAAGCGGTTGAGGAATCTCTGCGATGCGGGCACCCCTCAAAACAGCATGTAATGAACTGTTTGAGCCAACTCATCGAACAGGAAACACCTGAGCCTTTGCTAACACCACCCTCTCTCATTCTAAACGAAGAACCTATTGCCAACACACAACGCTACGATCAACTAAGAGGTCATCCTTATGCACATTGAAACCATGATCCACACCTTCAAACAACTCAAACTACACGGTATGGCCAACAGTGTTATGGAGCTATCACAGCAAGCCGGGCCATCTTACCTTCAAGCACAGCCCATTCTTGAAGCCTTGATCAAAGCTGAAGTAACAGATCGAGAAGTGCGATCAATCGCTTATCAGATGAAGCATGCAAGGTTCCCAGCCTACCGTGACCTAGCTGGCTTTGACTTCAATCAAAGCAGTGTAGATGAAACGCCTGTCAAAGCGCTTCATCGCTGTGAGTTCATCGAAGGCAGCCACAACATCGTACTTATAGGAGGCCCTGGCACGGGTAAAACTCACTTAGCAACGGCAATAGGCGTACAAGCCATCCAACACCACCGACTACGAGTGCGCTTCTTATCGACCATTGAACTTGTGAATCAACTTGAACAAGAAAAACTCGAAGGTAAAGCGGGACGCATTGCGAACAGGTTAAGCCATACAGACTTGGTTATCTTAGATGAACTTGGTTACTTGCCCTTTAGTCAAACGGGAGGCGCATTACTATTCCACTTGCTAGGCAAACTATATGAGAAAACAAGTGTGATTATCACGACTAACTTAAGCTTTTCAGAGTGGAGCCAAGTCTTCGGTGACGCAAAGATGACAAC
>NZ_LWGJ01000971.1:0-654 GCF_001635845.1 Oleiphilus sp. HI0132
TGAGTGGGTGCCTTGACCCGATGGAACCGCCGTTGGCCATAGGTATCTTCGGCGTATACGCCATCGAGAAATAGCATGTGGTAATGGACATTAAGGTTGAGCGCAGAACCAAAGCGTTGGATCAACGTCACTGCACCGGTTTGTGCGGTAGCCTTGGTAAAACCAGCCTGCCTAATTAAATGCGTAGAGACTGTGCGGTAGACAATGCCTCACACTTTACCCATCAGCTCTGGATGGCGAGCCAGCAGGAATCGTAACTGGAAGGGAAAGCTCAGCACCCACTGGCGTATGGGAACTTTGGGAAACACCTCATCCACCAAGAGCGCGGCACTCTCCGCCATCCGGCGGGCACCACAGCTGGGGCAGAACCCTCTGCGCTTGCAGCTAAATGCGACCAATCGTTCATGATGGCAATCCTCGCAGCGGACACGCAAAAAGCCATATTCCAGCCGACCACATTGGAGAAAATCTTCGAACTCTCTCTGAACGTAACGAGGCAAGCTTTGTCCCTGACCCTCCAACGAGGACTTAAAGACAGGATAATGTTCCTGAACCAATTGATAGAGGAGCGTCTTTTCGGGCTGATGGCGTTCATAGTATGGTGCTTGACTCGCCCAGACATTCCTTGCCGGTGACATGAGTATCCTCCTTGAT
>NZ_LWGJ01000972.1:0-1673 GCF_001635845.1 Oleiphilus sp. HI0132
AATATTAACCTGTTTCCCATCGACTACGCTTCTCAGCCTCGCCTTAGGGGCCGACTCACCCTGCGCCGATTAACGTTGCGCAGGAACCCTTGGTCTTCCGGCGAGGGGGTTTTTCACCCCCTTTGTCGTTACTCATGTCAGCATTCGCACTTCTGATACCTCCACCCAACTTCTCAATTGAGCTTCATCAGCTTACAGAACGCTCCTCTACCATATCTAAAAGATATCCGCAGCTTCGGTGTACAGTTTGAGCCCCGTTAAATCTTCCGCGCAGGCCGACTCGACTAGTGAGCTATTACGCTTTCTTTAAAGGATGGCTGCTTCTAAGCCAACCTCCTAGCTGTCTAAGCCTTCCCACATCGTTTCCCACTTAACTGTAACTTTGGGACCTTAGCTGGCGGTCTGGGTTGTTGCCCTCTCCACGACGGACGTTAGCACCCGCCGTGTGTCTCCCGTGATCGCACTCCTGGGTATTCGGAGTTTGCATGGGGTTGGTAAGTCGGGATGACCCCCTAGCCCAAACAGTGCTCTACCCCCCAGGGTGATACACGAGGCGCTACCTAAATAGCTTTCGAGGAGAACCAGCTATCTCCGAGTTTGATTAGCCTTTCACTCCTAGCCACAAGTCATCCCCTCATTTTTCAACATAAGTGGGTTCGGTCCTCCAATCAGTGTTACCTGATCTTCAACCTGCTCATGGCTAGATCACTCGGTTTCGGGTCTAATCCCAGCAACTAAACGCCCTATTAAGACTCGGTTTCCCTACGGCTCCCCTATACGGTTAACCTTGCTACTAAAATTAAGTCGCTGACCCATTATACAAAAGGTACGCAGTCACAGAACAAGTCTGCTCCCACTGCTTGTACGCATACGGTTTCAGGATCTATTTCACTCCCCTCACAGGGGTTCTTTTCGCCTTTCCCTCACGGTACTGGTTCACTATCGGTCAGTCAGGAGTATTTAGCCTTGGAGGATGGTCCCCCCATCTTCAGACAAGATAACACGTGTCCCGTCCTACTTAATATGTGACTATTGAATCTTCGTGTACGGGGCTATCACCCACTATGGCCGCACTTCCCAGAGCGTTCCACTAATTCAATAATCATCGGCTAATCCCCGTTCGCTCGCCGCTACTAAGGGAATCTCGGTTGATTTCTTTTCCTCCGGGTACTTAGATGTTTCAGTTCTCCGGGTTTGCTTCTTACACCTATGTATTCAGTGCAAGATATCTAACTTATGTTAGATGGGTTTCCCCATTCGGAAATCGTTGGGTCAAAGCTTGTTTACCAGCTTACCAACGCTTATCGCAGGTTACTACGTCCTTCATCGCCTCTGACTGCCAAGGCATCCACCGTATGCGCTTAGTCACTTAACTATATAACCCGAAGCAGTCTTCTAAGACGACCTTTTACCATCTTAGTACTTAAGCTATATATATGACCATTCGTAACGTTTTCGCCGGATAACGCTTGATATGAATCTCATTTCTTTCGTTATCCATGATTAAATTATTCGCTGATATGTGAATAATCTAATCACTTAGCAATGAGTTGCATTATGTCACCACAACATAAAACAACGTCTACTATTACTTACCTAATTGTTAAAGAGCTTCTAATCGCATGATTAGAAATAAATACACTTTACTTAATTCAAACTTAAACCAAGCAAAT
>NZ_LWGJ01000973.1:0-936 GCF_001635845.1 Oleiphilus sp. HI0132
CTGCTACTACCGTTACCCGAACAATTAACGTTCAAGATACTGGCGCACCTAGCATCACTCTGCTAGGTAGCAGCCCACTTAACCATGAGCTAAATACCCCTTATACCGATGCTGGTGCGACTGCGAATGACGCACTTGACGGAGACCTATCTGCAGGCATTATAGTTGGCGGCACAATGGTCGACTCTAGCGTTGCTGGCACTTATNTCATTACCTATGATGTCAGTGACTCCAACGGTAACCCTGCCGTACAGCAAACGCGCACGGTAAATGTGAACGACTTTACCGCCCCTGTCATTACACTTAATGGTGACAGCAGCATTAATATCGCTCTAGGTAGTGTCTACAATGATGCGGGTGCGAGTGCGTCGGACAATATTGATGGCGATATTTCAGCAAGCATTATTCAGAGTGGCGCTGTTGATACCGGTACAATTGGCAGCTATACACTTGTGTATAACGTAAGTGATGCGGCTGGCAACGATGCAATGCCCGTCACACGAACAGTTAATGTTGCTGATGCGAGCGGCCCTGTTATTACACTGATCGGAAACAACCCGATCGATCATGAGGTGAATACAATCTTCACCGACCCGGGTGCGACAGCGCTAGATAATGTCGACGGAGATGTATCTTCAAATATCGGTGTCAGTGGTACGGTCAATGCTGCAGTTGTTGGTAGCTATGTACTGAGCTACAACGTGAACGACTCATCGGGTAACCCTGCCAACACCGTTAATCGAACGGTCAATGTTCAGGATACCGGCGCTCCTAGCATCACCGTGTTAGGTAGCAGCCCACTTAACCATGAGCTAAATACCCCTTATACCGATGCTGGTGCGACTGCGAATGACGCACTTGACGGAGACCTATCTGCAGGCATTATAGTTGGCGGCACAATGGTCGACTCTAGCGTTGCTGGCACTTATATCATTA
>NZ_LWGJ01000974.1:0-443 GCF_001635845.1 Oleiphilus sp. HI0132
GGTAATAATACCGCCCTATCACAGTTGCAGGGCAGTACGTAATATCCCAACTCCAGACTTCATTTGGCCCAGTGGCCGTATATCCCTTCGGTTTCTTCGTACCATTTTTGGGCTTGTCTCGCCCCCTGTGAGCCAGTTGATTATGTGCTTTGAGCACACGATAAAAGCTGGACTCAGAAGCAATATATTGCCCTTTATCCGCTAGCCTTGGTACGATTTGGCTGGGTGGAAGGTCCGCATATTCGGGCTCGTTACAGATATTGATAATGCTCTGTCGCTCGGTTTCTGACAACTTATTCTTTGGCTCAGGTCTAATAGCTGACTGTCTTTTGTCCTGTGTAACGCCACCATCTTCAATCCAGCGTTGTAAGGTCCGAAGCGATAAGCCTATTAGCTCACAGGCTTTCACTCTTCTGGCTCCAGCACTAACGGCTTCATCAATC
>NZ_LWGJ01000975.1:0-609 GCF_001635845.1 Oleiphilus sp. HI0132
CAGGTAGAAGGTCGCTATACCGCAAAGCCTTCGGATGACCAGTTTGAAGTGAAGAACTACTAAAATAAGCTAAGACGTTAAAAGGCTGAATGAGGAGGCGTGCTTTCCTTATTCAGCTTTTAAAATTGCCCATGCTTGCCCTGACCTTTGGTAAACCCCTGTGCGCCGTCTAAGGCTCCTGATGCGGCAGCGACTTCCATGCCTCGGTAGAATTCATTCTTCATGGCTTCATCAAATGACTTGTCCCGGTGCTTAGCTGTCTCGAAGTACACTAACTGGCGAATGACTAGCCACCTTCCTTGTACTCAATCCTACTAAACACATGATCAGTAAGGCTGAACTAATGGGTAGCCATGCCCAAAGATGCCATTGCACTTGATAGTCTAGGTCGAGTAAATAGCGATATAAGCTATAGCAGATTGCTTCAGTACCCAGCAGGGCCAGAATACCTGCCATGAGGCCTAACAAAGCGAATTCACTCCACTGATTAAGGCGAAGCTGCTTTCGGTTAGCGCCGAGTGTCCGTAAAATTGCACCTTGTAATATTCGCTCATCGATACTTGAATAAATGGTCGCCAGTAAGACCAACACACCGCCGATCAATACTAG
>NZ_LWGJ01000976.1:0-543 GCF_001635845.1 Oleiphilus sp. HI0132
TTCAAACTTAGTGTGAGGCTTAACAGAACCAGGCACACATAGAACCTGACCACGCTCAACTTCGTCACGCTTAGTACCACGCAGAAGAACACCAACGTTCTCACCCGCACGACCTTCGTCTAGAAGCTTACGGAACATCTCAACACCAGTACAAGTAGTGGTTTGAGTTTCCTTGATACCAACAATCTCGATTTCTTCACCAACTTTGATGATACCACGCTCAACTCGACCCGTTACAACCGTACCACGACCTGAGATTGAGAACACGTCCTCAACAGGCATTAGGAATGGCTGATCTACAGCACGCTCTGGCTCTGGAATATAAGAATCTAGCGACTCAACCAACTTCTTAACAGCAGTTGTACCTAGCTCGTTATCATCTTCGCCGTTCAATGCCATCAAAGCAGAACCTGCGATAATTGGCGTATCATCACCTGGGAACTCATAAGTGTCTAGCAACTCACGAATTTCCATTTCAACCAATTCAAGCATCTCGTTGTATTCTTCTGAACCTGCACCACCACAGTCTTCAGCCAACAAGTC
>NZ_LWGJ01000977.1:0-814 GCF_001635845.1 Oleiphilus sp. HI0132
TCAAGCGTTGGCTTAGCAATTGGTGTGCCTGCATCGTCAGTGCTGTGCGAGTCAGCTTCGATTGCACGTGAGTCAATCTCATCATCAACAACAACTTGCTGAACGTAAACGTTTGAAAGAGTGCCGATATAACCCTGGTCAGTATCGATTGAATCATCACCTGCGTTGTAGATGTACAGACCATCAACATCAACCGTACCACCCCAAAGCTCAATGACGTGGTCTAGCATTTTTGACCAACCCAGTTAAGATACTTTTTTCATTTCAATTGCCTGAGCTTCGTATTCATTCGGGCTCATGTAGCCCAAGTAAGAATGCAGCCGCCGACTGTTATAAAACATGGATATGTAATCCAAAATATCCTGCTGTGCCTCATAGCGAGTTTGGTAACTTCGCCATTGCACGCGCTCTTGCTTCAGGCTTCCAAAGAAGCTTTCTACTACCGCATTATCCCAACAGTCGCCACGCCGACTCATGCTTCCTTGGATGCCGTGTTGATCCAATAACCTTCTAAAGGCATCACTCGCATATTGAGAGCCACGATCCGAATGATGAATCAAGCCTGCTTTCGGTCGCCGCTGCCAAATTGCCATGGTAAGCGCATCGCAAACCAGACTCGCTTTCATGCGTGAACTCATGCTCCAGCCAACAACCTTCCGTGAAAACAAGTCAATCACGACAGCTAGGTACAGCCAACCCTCTTGAGTCCAGATATATGTAATATCCGCGACGTATGCCTGATTAGGTTGAACAACATCAAACTCTCGCTTTAAGCGATTTGGATAAACAGGCTTCTTATGATTGCTATTAGTGG
>NZ_LWGJ01000978.1:0-467 GCF_001635845.1 Oleiphilus sp. HI0132
CTAGGCTGGTTGTTACTTCGTAATAAACAAATACATTTGGCAGTCGCTATTACAGCGGGTTTAGCTAACATATTTAATGGTTCAATAGGCTTCGGCTTGGCTGTGGTTTATTGTATTTATCGAGTTGCTACTTCTAGCAAAGAAGAACAACATAACCAGCGCCTCAAACGGACTCCGTAAAATATGTCACGCTTTTTGTGCCAAAAAGGCGCGCCAATTTTACTCCTCCGTTTAGGCGGGCGTTAGTGCTCTTAAGAAGCTAAGCGATTCTGTCGAACATCATCAGCAAGCCAAGATTTGATTAAGGACTGGTAAGGCATGTCTCTTCGATTAGCCTCAATTTTAATGCTTTCAAGCAAAGACTCAGGTAACCGCAAGGAAATTGTTTTCGTCGATGGTTTTAAGTTGGGCATTGTTACTTTTGCGGCCTTACTCCAGTCCAAGTAATCAGCGGAATCATTATCTTC